>JAZRAY010000170.1:0-8193 GCA_045634805.1 Succinivibrio sp.
TGTAATTAAAACAGTAATCAATGATTATCCTGTCGGCATCGGTGCTATCGGTCTTTTATTATTCTTTTTCATCTATAAATATTCTGCAGCCGTTATCTTCAATAAGCTTGAAGGTAAGGTATATGTTCCTGACACCAGAAAGAAAACAGTCATAGGAATGATTGTTCTTATTCTGGTATTTTTCGGTCTGATAAGAGGTTCTTTTGGAACATTCCCTTTAAGACAGTTAAATGCACAGGTAACAGATAAACCAGGAATTAACTACTGTCTTCCAAATGGACCTTTAGCATTTTACTGGGCTTACAAATGGGAAAAGATTTCGATGAAAGTTCCTACAGTTAAGCCATCTGAGATTCTTAAAACATATGAAGAGTTAGGAATTCAGATCGAAGGTGATACTGTTTCAGATCTTTTCAAGCCTCTAAACAAGCGTACAGATAAGAACGAATTCCTCGAGCAGAATCGTCCTGATATTGTATTCAATGTCATGGAGAGCATGAGCACCCATATGATGACTTTCGATAATGAGAAAGACAGAGATTTAATGGGTGAACTTCGTAAACACTTCAAAACCGATTTTGTATTTAAGAATTTCGTATCAGAAGGAGATGGAACATCTGACAGTTTAACCAGAATGCTGGTTTCCTCCCCAGATTTAAATCTATCTACATCTGTGTACTCCAGCAAGGATTATATCTGCAATATTGCAAAGCTGTTCAATGAAGCCGGTTATGAAACCATCTTTGTAACAGCATCAACTGCATCCTGGAGAAATTACGACAATTTCCTAAGACAGTTAAAATTCAGCAGAGTTATTGAAAGAACTCAGGTATTAAAGGATTTCCCAAATGCAACCTCTGGAGCATGGGGAATTGATGATGAGTATCTGTTCAAAGAGACATACAAGATTCTAAAGGAAAAGCATGATAAACCACGCTTTATCATGACATTATCCATAACCAATCACCCTCCATTCAGATTACCATCTGATGTAGAGATTCAACAGGTAAAGCTTCCTGAGGATATTCTTGCAAGATTCCCTTACGAAGATACAGAGACCATTTTTGCTACATTCAGATATGCAAATGACCAGCTGGGCCGTTTTATTGACATGATCAAGTCTGATGATGCGCTGAAAAATAAGACCTTTATCGCAGCAACAGGTGATCACAATATGAGAGGCATTGGTTACTCAGACCACCCAACAGAGCTGGTATTTGGTCATGAGGTTCCTTTCTATCTGTATATGCCACAGCAGTATATTGATAACACAAGTGTTTCCTTTGACAGGGAACGCCTTGGCTCTCAGAAGGATATTATTACCACTATTGTTTCTCACGCTCTGTCAGATAAAGAATTCCATTCTTTCGGCTGTGACCTTTTATCAGATGAAAAATGCAATTTCCCATTTGCATTCAATGGAATCGTAGCTGTTTCATATGACAAGACACATGCATGCGACATCAGCAATGTTTCTAAACCAGTTTCATATGACTTTACTCAAATGGAAAATTTACTTGTTGATTCAAAGCCAAGTAACAGAAACTGTATAAAAGAAGCTGCCATGAAGAAACTTGAAAGCCAGCTTTATTATCTGCAGGCTAACAAGTCAGAAAAAGATGATTTTGATAAATTAAAGATTAAATAGAATCCTGAATACCGTTATTGAAAAATAACGGTATTTTTTTTACTTTGAAAGGACTTCTTCTATTCCGCGGATCATGATGTGGATAATCATGGTGTGAACTTCCTGAATTCTATCCGCATAGCCAAAATGAGGAACAATGATAGGCAGATCACATAGATCCTTTAGCTTTCCACCATCTTTACCCAGAAGAACTATTGATTTTAAGCCCTTCTCCTTGCAGACTCTGCAGGCTTCAATGATATTCTTTGAATTACCAGAGGTAGAGATTCCTAAAAATACATCCCCTTTAAATCCCATTCCCTCAAGGAATCTTGAAAAAATATAGTCATAACCATAATCATTGCCCACGCATGAAATATGGCTAGGATCGCAGATGGCAATTGCTGGATATGCAGGACGATCATTTCTATATCTTCCGGTTAATTCCTCTGCAAAATGCATTGCGTCACACATACTGCCACCATTGCCGGCAGAGATAATCTTTCCATTATTCTTAATCGAATCGGTCATCATATAAATAGCCTTTTCGATGACCTCTCTGGTATCTTTCTGTTCTATAAAGTCATTAAGAACTTTCTGCTCTTCTCGTAAATCATCGAGTACGTCAAAAGATAACATTCATTCTCCTATTTTTTACGACCTAAAACTCTATCAAGCCAAGCTTCCTGTGCAGCATTGTCTTTATTTTTAAACTCTTGTAATACTTCTCGCTGCTGAGGAGTCAGAATCTTTTCGAGCATCTGTTTTTTCTGATCAGATAATCTCTTTTTAAAATCTGACTTTTTCTCATCTTCTCCTTTTACAAGAAGCTCCATGTCAAAATCATCAGACCAGTCACTTCCTGCAATCGAAGGCTGCCCTTCTTCGCCTTTTCTAATCATATGCCCCTGAGCTAGACTCAGCATTTTTTCCATATGAACAGTATGACACTCTTCACTTAGAGGCATAACAGGAAGTTTTGCACCTTCAGGTCTTATCCATTTTTCATTAGTAATAACTTTTTCTTCAGAAAAATTCAAAGAAGCCTGACCACCGGTCATGGCCAGATATACTTCGGCTAAGATCTGAGCATCAAGCAACGCTCCGTGGAGGGTACGAGACGATCTGTCTACTTCATAAATATTACAAAGGTTATCCAGATTAACCTGATGACCTGGGCATAATTTCATAGCCAGAGAGACAGTATCGATAACTTTAGCCATCTCACTGGTCTTCTCATTCAGTCCCATCAGCATCCATTCTTTATCCATAAAGCCAACGTCGAACTTGGCGTTATGAATCAGAAGTTCTGAACCACGTATAAAATCAATCAGTTCATGTGCAACTTCTTCGAACTTCGGCTTATCTGCCAGGAACTCATCAGAAATTCCATGCACTCTAAAAGCTTCATCGTCAACATGTCTTCCGGGATTAACGTAAAGCTGAAGATTTCTTCCTGTAATCTTACGGTCAATAATCTCAACACAGCCTACTTCAATAATTCTGTGTTCGCCAGGTGTACCGTCGTCAGATTTACCAGTTGTTTCTGTATCAAGTGCAACTTGTCTTTTCAAAATATGCTCTCCATTTTCTTCATCCATTTTAGCAAAAATTGTTTTAAAGAACGTGAGTTATATGTCTGCACTTATCATGAGTTAATATAACAAAATTCACATTTTACGTTTTTTTACATAAAAATTAGCCTTGAATCAACTTTAATTATCTTCGCTTAACTTTGATAAAACTTAGAATTACGATTAAAAAAGAATATTCCTATTAGTTAGCCGTGGCTAACTAAATGCACCTTAAAAAAGCTTAATTTATCGCCATTTTTGTGACAAAGTGCAAAGTTTTTTATACTAAGTGTTAGCTAATTTTAATCGGCTAATATACATTTGAGGAGCTACAAAATATAAAGAGCACCTTTTTTGGTAAAGTCTATTTACCCGAGTAAAAATATATATTTCAGATATTATTTTTATTCGTGATTGACACTTTTTACAATTAACATACTGATTTGTAACGATTATTTATTTACAGATTTTTATGATATAATAAAAGTGTGAATTTCATGAGATATTGTTTACCAGACAATATCAAATAAGGAGAAGGTTGACCTTCTTAATAAATAATAATGAGTGTTATGAAAGAGGTATTAATCTTCACCGACGGTTCTTGTTTAGGAAATCCAGGCCCAGGTGGCTACGGAGTAATTCTTAAATACAAAGAACATGTAAGAGAATTCGCCCAAGGCTTTATCCAGACGACAAACAATCGAATGGAACTTATGGCTGTCATTAAAGGGCTTTCATCTCTTAAAGAGCCATGTAAAGTTATTATTACAACAGATAGTCAGTACGTTAAAAACGGAATGACCTCATGGCTTGCAGGCTGGAAAAAAAATAATTGGATTTCCAGTACAAAAGCACCCGTAAAGAACAAGGATTTATGGCAAAAGCTTGATCAGGAATGTCAAAGACACTCCATTACATTTAAATGGGTTAAAGGACATGCCGGTCACCCGGAAAACGAGCGTTGCGATGAACTTGCTAGAGGTGCTGCCGCAGGAGATAACAAAATCCTTGATGAAGGTTTTTGCTCCTAATTATCATAATTAACAACCGGTCCATAGGACCAAGTTAGGACGGATGATTAGAAAAACATTATATCTGTGCTTTGGCATTGTGGTAGCTGCATTTGTTTCTTTAAATGCATGCTCTTCAAATATGTCTGCCAATGCTCAGGAAAACGATAATGAGCAAAATGAATTAGAATTAAAGAGACTACACGAGCAAAAGTCTGTATGGGAATCTGATCTAGCCGACAAATCCCGTTTTACTTTAAATCTTCAATTAAATGCTCAGGAAAGATCATTAGCACGAAGTCATGCTAGATCTGTAACGACTAATTTAAAGAAAAATAATTTCTATGTACATTACCTTTTAACCAAGTTAAAGGAAGCTAATATACCTCTGGAAATGGCTGCTATTCCTCTTGTTGAAAGTGGACTTAATCCACATGTTCACAACAAGGGTGCTCATGGAGCTTGGCAGTACGTAAGATCTACAGGCTATTCCTTAGGTCTAAAAAGATCTCATGGCTATGATGGAATCTATGATTTCTTTGCCTCTACAGATGCAGGTGTAAAGTATCTGAATAGACTTTACAGCGATCTGGGAGACTGGCAGCTTGTAGTGCTTGCCTACAATCAGGGTGAGTACGGAGTTAAAAGAGCAATTTCAAATGCTCAGAAAAAAGGAATTGCAAATCCTACAGCTGACGATATTGTTGTTTCAAGAACAGCAAGAACTTATCTGACAAGATTCAAAGCATATTCTGATATTCTGAAGAATCCTCAGGCTTATGGGGTAACTTTACCAAATATCAAGAATAGAACTCCTTTCAGAAAAGTTGAGGTCGCAGGAAAGGTTAACTCTTTACATGAGGCTGCAAGATTATCAGGTGCATCTTTAGATATTCTGAAAAAGTTAAATTCAGGATATACCTCTGACAGGATCGATCCTTCACGTGGATTACTAGTTCCTATCGAGCATGCTGATGAGTTTGAAAAGGCTATATATGGAAGATCTGCGGTGAAATATCCTGAAGACATTCCTTTGAAAATAAAAAATTAGTAAAAAAATAGCTAACGCTTAAAAACGTCAGCTTTTTTTATAGAAATATAGATTAAGCCTCCAGGCTCTTGATCATCTCTAAAAATTCCTCTTCATAAATTACTCTGATTCCTAATTCGTTTGCCTTAACAAGCTTTGAACCAGGCTCAGCGCCACAAACAACAGCACTTGTCTTTTTAGATACAGAACCGGAGACTTTACCTCCTAGCTCCAATAACTTTGCTTTGGCAGTATTTCTATCCATAGCATCAAGAGTACCGGTAATAACAAATGTCTGTCCATTTAGAGGCAGTGAAGAAGGATCGATATCAGACTGCTGAGGCAGAGGTGTAATCTCTATACCTGCGCTAAATAAATCTCCCTTGGTAACAAGCTGGCTTATTATCGCTAAATTATGTTTTTCTGAGAAGAAATCAACAATATGTTTAGCAACAACAGGTCCAATATCAGGAAGAGTTAAAAGCTTTTCATATGAAGCTTTAATAAGAGTATCAATACCCTCAAAATTTGAAGCCAGAGTTCTGGCTGTTGATACTCCGACTTCTCTTATTCCAAGAGCATAGATAAATCTGTTAAAAGGAACCTTCTTAGATTTTTCTATAGCCACAAGAAGCTTCTTGGCAATAACATGTCCTAAGAGACGCTGTTTCTTCTCTTCAGATTCAGGTTCCAATACAGTATTGGCAAGAGAATCCTCTGATAACATGTAAATATCGGCAACAGAGGTAAGTGTCTTTGAAGCAACAAGCTCTTCAACTATACGATCACCAAAGCCCTCAATATCCATTGCATCTCTGGAAACAAAATGCAGAATTGACTCTCTTAGCTGAGCTGAGCAGAAAAGACCGCCTGTACATCTTGCAACAGATTCACCTTCAATCTTTTCAATTAAACTTCCGCATTCTGGGCAGTATTTAGGGAAAACAATATCTTTTTCTGAGCCGTTTCTCTTTTCAGCAACGACACCTGAGACCTGAGGAATAACATCTCCAGCACGGCGAACAATTACTGTATCCCCAATTTTTATACCCAGTCTGGAGATTTCATCAGCATTATGCAAGGTTGCGCTTGATACAGTTGCGCCACCGACATATACAGGATCCAGTTTGGCAACCGGAGTAATTGCTCCAGTTCTTCCTACCTGAAATTCAACATCCAGTAATTTTGTCATCATTTCTTCAGGAGGAAACTTATATGCAACCGCCCAGCGAGGAACCTTTGCAGTAAAGCCTAATTCTTCCTGTACAGATAATGAATTTACTTTGAGAACCACGCCATCGATATCGTAATTTAGTGAATCTCTTCTTGATAGGATATCATTGTAGAATTCTCTTAAGCCTTCAATTCCGTTAACGCATCTGATATTAGGATTAACAGGAAGACCGAATTTCTTTAACTCCAGAAGACGGTGATACTGATCCTCAGGTAAGTCATAGCCTTCACACTCACCAACGTAATAGGCATAAAAGGACAATGGTCTTTTAGCTGTTATTTTGGAATCAAGCTGTCTTAAAGAACCGGCAGCAGCATTACGAGGATTGGCAAAAACCTTACCTCCGGTTTCAAGGGCCATTTCATTCCATCTGTTGAAACCGTCACGAGGCATAATCACCTCACCGCGAACATCCAGATAAGAAGGAATGTTATCACCGTGAAGTCTTAAAGGAATCGCCTTAATGGTCTTGGCATTTTCTGTAACATCTTCACCGACGCGACCATCACCTCTGGTTGCAGCCTGAACAAGGATTCCGTCCTTATAGACAAGAGATACAGCTAATCCATCGAGTTTAGGTTCAGCACAGTACTCAACGTTTGAAATATTGGTTGACTGAACCATTCTGGTATTGAAATCAGAAAGCTCATTATCATCAAAAATATCTCCCATAGACATGAGAGGAACACGATGAGTAACAGGAGCAAATGAAGTTAGAGACTGACCGCCAACTCTTTTGGTTGGAGAATCAGGAGAAACCAGTTCCGGATAGTTCTGCTCTAATAATTCAAGCTCTCTATAAAGTCTGTCGTACTCAGCATCAGGGATTAAAGGTTCATCATTAACGTAATAGGCAACAGAATATCGATTTAGATCATCAACTAATTCTCTATAATGAGTTTTTATCTCTGTATATTCCATTTAATCCTCTGATTTGTCATAGGCTTTTAAGGTACGTTCAATCGAATCAAGCTTATCTTCTGTCATTTCGCAGTTATCATTGTCAAACAATACACCGCCTAAATGCTCAATCAGACAGTTTGCAGCAATTCTCATTGCTTTGAAGTAAATGAAGCATTTTCCCTTCTGAGGTAAATGCATATAGATAGCTAAGGAGCGGGTTGAAAAATCAGTCATATCCTTAGGGAAAGAATATGGTGCTTCCAATGAACAGATTCTGAATACAATATGGTCTTTTAAGGTAGGATTTTCATAAACACAGTAAATATCCTTCTCACCTCTTATAAAGCCATAGTTACCGAATAATTCCTCAAGATCCAGGCCCTTATAAGAACGACCGTCAGCAGCATATAAATTAAGTTCGTAGGTCTGGCTGACATTAAACTTGGCAGCAGGCTTTTCTTTGTTCTCTGTTTCAGGAGTCTCTTTTTTACCATCTGTCTTATTAACAAAGGTTTCAACCTTCTGAGGAACAGCATCCAGAGTGTCACCTTCTGTCTGAGGCATTACAATTCTTACTTTACCAACAGCTGAAGAATTGGCGATTTCCTGATCTTCTTTTGAAGTTCTTACAAGTTTACGATTAACACTACGTCCGGAGAACCACAGACCATGAACAACGAAAGCTAAAATTGCTACAGCCCCTACAATCAGAATAATTGAACTTGAATCGTTGAAAGTCATTGGAACTCCTAATTATTTATTCTCTATATCCTGAGTATTTTACAGCATATAGACCTTTAAGTCTTTTGAAACAA
>JAZRAY010000171.1:0-4449 GCA_045634805.1 Succinivibrio sp.
GCACGTTCCTGCATACTTACTGCAACATAACGGTTTGCCAAATCACGCATACACTGCAGGAAGGTTAAATACATTTCAGATGAATGCATTGAAACATGTTCTCTACCGATGATAGATACTAGCTCCATCTGACACTTATCAATATCACGGTTAAGCTTCTTTGCATGCTTAACTACAGACTCTACATTGGCAGCAGACTGTTTTTCTTCAATTGCACGCAGATCCTCAACCAGCTTGTCGATTCTCTTAACAAGATCAAACAGGCTATCCTTCATGGCACCGCCGAAAATTGTATGACGGTTTGCAACATGATTTACAGCCTGATCAAGAGCATAATGAACAGACTTTGAAGCCTCTCTTAGGTTAGAGAATACCAGGTAGAAGAAGAACTTTGCATCATTGGTACTGGTAGTAACCTGATTCTTTATAGGATAAAGCTTCTGCTCAGAGCCAACTGCTAAAGAGTAGTAGGCACTTCTTTCAATAGAAATGGCATCGGCAATATTTGAAGCCTTGTTTCTTACCTTGCGAAGACCAAACTCGTTATCCTCAAAGAAAGCATCCTGTGCAGTTTTGATGCAGGTAATCTCCTACTCGTAGTAGCTTGGAACAGTTGAAGCTACACTGTTTAGAATCTCTCTGTCGCTCTTGGCAGACAGAATTGAGCTTACAGCTGCAGTCTGAGTCTTTCTGATGAAATTGGTGTAGATAATCAGAGCAAATACACAAGGGATCAGGAATAAGGCAGCGTAGAAACCAAGATTACACAGAATGAAGTTGATAAATGCTGCAAAGCTGAATGCAGAAATACCGGTTAGGAACCAGCCTGCAATTACAGTTACCACACCAGAGATTCTGTATACGGCACTCTCTCTATCCCAGGCACCATCAGCAAAGGATGAGCCCATAGCCACCATGAAGCATACATAGGTGGTTGATAAAGGTAACTTCAGAGAGGTTGCAACAGAAATCAGGGTTGCTGCCACCACAAGATTTACAGAGGCTCTTACATAGTCAAAAGGAAGTCTTTCCTGACCTTTAACCACAGTAGGCTGTCTGTATCTGTGACGGATGAATCTTGCTGAGTTGTTAGGAACAGTCTTATAAACTGCACGTGAAACACCAAGACCCATTCTGGTAATGATTCGACCTAGGGTTGAAGCACCGAACTGCTCACGTGAACCTGAGGTTGATGATGACAGATTGATTGAGGTCTGAACCACCTGACGGGCCTTCTTACTTACCCACAGAGTGATACACATTACAGAGCCTGCCAGGAACAGCCAGATGGTACTTGTAACATTGTTCTCATTTAAATGATTCATCAGGAACATTGGGTTGCCAAAGGCATTTTCTGACCAGAACTGGAAGCTGTCCAAAGCTGCCAGAGGAACACCCACGAAGTTTACAAGGTCGTTTCCTGCAAATGAGAAAGCTAAAGCAAAGGTACCTGCAAGAATAATCAGTCTGAATACATTGCCCTTTAAGAGGATTACCAGCTGTCCTAGGATAGTAAAGCCTACAAAGATACACCACATGATGATATTGAAGTGGGTATCAATAAAATCAAGATACTCTGGCTTCATAAAGGATGCGCCCTTGGCACCCTTGATAACCAGGAAGTATGAAATTGCTGTCAGAGACAGACCGCAGAATACACCGCCAAGATAATTTACGGTTCTGTCGAATCTGAATGTAAACAGAAGTCTGCAGATAAACTGAACAATCATACCGGTGATAAAGGCCAGTACAACTGAGAGCAGAATTGCTGAAACAATGGTTGCGGTTCTATCCAGCTTGATATAGCTGAAAATGTCTGAAAGCGGAAGGTCTGTACCGTACACCTTATAAAAGGATGCAAATGTTGCTGCACCTAAAAGCTCAAAGACGATTGATACGGTGGTGGAGGTAGGAAGACCAAAGGAATTGAACAGGTTTAACAGTAGAACATCAGAAATCATTACTGCTGCAAAAATCAGCATTATCTCTTCAAAGGAGAACAGCTCAGGGAAAAGCATTCCCTTTCTGGCCACTTCCATCATTCCTGATGAGAAGGTTGCTCCGCAAAGAACGCCCACTGATGCAACCAGCATAATAACAAATAAAGGAGCGATTCTTGTGCCAACTGCTGAATTAAGGAAGTTGGCCGCGTCATTACTTACACCTACAAAAAGATCCAAGGTGGCAAGAAGCATTAGCATTACTACTAATATAAAGACAATTGCTTCAAACATAATTTTCCTAATTGTGCTCTAACATTTTTTTTGAATTTTAGCATAAGTTACCTTGGTTTTGGCTAGCCCTGCTGTTCAATGTATTAGACAACTTTCAATCGCCGTAAAATTAAGAAATTTCAGTGCAGAAAATTAAAATTAATAACATTTTGCTAATTGTGACAAATATCTCGTTATTTTGGTTCAAAACACCATTTTTTTTAGAAAATTTGAGAAATTGAGATTGCAGATCATATAATGAAAAGAAAATTTTTAACGTCAAATAAACGTAAAAAAAATTATGGAACACGACTTACAAAAAGACATTATCTACACCCGAATCAAAGAAATGATAGTCAACGGCACCTTTGCCATGGGTGAAAAAATCTCTGAAAGAACACTTGAGCAGTCTCTAAAGGCAAACAAGGCCCCTATCAGAGATGCCTTAAAAAGACTTCAGGCTGAAGGGTTAGTCGTGCGTAAGCCAAAAAGCGGAACCTATGTATTCTCTTTATCTCAAAAAGAGCTATTAAATCTTTTAAACTTCCGTTTTGTCATCGAATCTCAGGGAATGATCCTCTCCTTTGGACAGAATCAGGAGAAGCTCATTGAGAGAACCGAGAACATTATTATGAAGATGAAATCTGCCCTGGCCCTAAATCAGGGTGATGTCTATCTTCAGCAGGACTCACTGTTCCATGAGACCTTAGTTTCTCTTTGCGAGAACAACTACTTTATTACCTCCTTTGAAAGAATCTCTGCAATCATGGATACGGCAAGAAACTTTCTTGGCAACAATCTTGAGCATATGCAGAAATCAATTGTTGAGCATCAGAATATTGCCAATGCCATTCGTGAAAAGAATATCGGTCGTGTGGTAGAACTTCTGCGCGAACATATTCTTCCGGAGTTTGGAGCCTACTGGAAAAACTTCAATCTCTCCGATGCTGACTGATAATAATTTCAGTCAGTAATCCCTAGTGCATAAAAGCCTGTCATAATTTCACACAAAGAAATTTCAAATATTATGTTTTTTTGTGTGGCAAATTTTTTTCTTTTGTGAAAAAATACACACGGAAAAACAATTGGTAGCTTTGGGCTGAAAGAAACAGCCTTATGCCATGCTGCTAGTGCGAATAACCAAACAGCGTCTGCTGTTTTTCGGAGAATCCAGATGATCTCAGCATGCCTTTTAAATGAAGAAGACGATACCCTAGCTATCGTCCCAATTAAAACAACCGAGCCTCTGCCTTCAGATGTTATCTGGCTGGATGTTAATCAGCCTGATGAGGAAGAGCGTAGCTGGCTTGAAGCTTTACTTGTGGAAGATGTCCCTGAAGAGGACGAGATGGATGACATTGAGTCATCATCACGTTTCCGTGTAGGTCCTGACGGTGTACATATTCTTTCCTTATTCCCACAGAGAATTTCTAACGAAACTCATGGTGTGAACATGTCTTTCACAATGAGAAAGAATCTTCTGATCTCTTTCCGTGAAGATGATATTTCCATTGTCAGACTACTTCGCTACTACATAAGACATAATAAGGTTGATATACGTTCTGCTTTAGATATCCTGGTTAAACTTCAGGAGCTTAAGGTAGATCAGTTATCTGATTTGATCGAGGATGCATACAGCACTCTGGAAGAAACTTCTGATCAGATAACTGATGAACTGCACGTGGATGAAACCTTGGAGGAGCTTGTAAATCAGGAGGAGTTGAACTCCCAGATTCTGCAGGCGCTTCACGATACCAGAAGAGCTCTAAGATTCATCAGAAAGACCTTTGGCAGTTCATTAGAAGATCGCCAGATTAGAATTTTGGATGAGGTTTTAACCGATATTGAGTCTATTCTGCCTCACACCTCATTTATTTCTAACAAGATTAACTTCCAGCTGGAAGCTTCCATGGGCTATACCAATCAGAAGCAGAACAGCATCATCAAGATCTTCTCAGTGGCGGCAGTAGTTTTCATGCCTCCTACCTGGATTGCATCTGTGTACGGAATGAACTTCAAGTTCATGCCTGAGCTTGAATGGTACTGGGGTTACCCACTATCAATCGGTCTTATGATTATGTCTGCAGCTATAACCTATTTCTTCTTCAGAAAGAAAGGCTGGCTATAGTAGATTCAGACTTTAAAGAATATAGCTACGAAAAGGCTGGGATAAAAATCTCAGCCTTTTACATATCTTATAAATGAATTATTAAATTCTACTTAATAAGGCCCTGCT
>JAZRAY010000172.1:0-6688 GCA_045634805.1 Succinivibrio sp.
TCCTAAAGGTGTAGTTGATGTTATCAAAAAGGCATCAGCCAATCTGATTCATGTAAGTAATATCTTCTGCAATGAGTACACTCTGACTCTGGCATCAAAGCTTGTTAAGAAGACAGGATATGAAAAGGTATTCTTTGTAAACTCAGGTGCCGAGGCAAACGAGACTGCCCTAAAGCTTGCCCGTAGAGTTGCCTTTGATCTCTATGGTGAGGAGAAGAATGAGATTATCTCCTTTAACAACAGTTTCCATGGCAGAACCTTTTTCTCTGTAACCGTAGGTGGTCAGGAGAGTTATTCTGACGGTTTCGGTCCAAAGCCTGCCGCAATTACCCATCTGCCATACAACGATATCAAGACCTTTGAGGAGACTATCTCTGATAAGACCTGTGCCGTTATCCTAGAGCCAATCCAGGGTGAGGGCGGTATTATCACAGCAGATAATGATTTTCTGATTAAGGTTAGAGAGCTTTGCGACAAGTTCAATGCTGCTCTGATCTTCGATGAGGTTCAGACCGGTGTTGCAAGAAGCGGTACCCTGTATGCCTATGAGCAGACTCCTGTTAAGCCAGATATTCTTACATCAGCAAAGGGCCTGGCTTCAGGTCTGCCTATCGGTGCAGTTCTGACCTACGATAAGTTTGCCTCTCATTTTGTACCTGGTACCCACGGTTCAACCTTTGGCGGTAATCCTCTTGCCTGTGCTGTCGGTGCCTATGTTATCGACAAGGTAAGTGACAAGGCTTTCTTAAATAAGGTTAACAAGACCCATGACTACATTGTTGAGAAAATCTCTAAGCTTAACGAAAAGTATCATGTCTTCAAGGAAGTAAGAGGTAAAGGTCTGCTTTTAGGTCTTGTCCTGGACGGCAAATATGCAGGCAAGTCCTCTGATCTTCAGAAACTGTGCTTTAAGCATAAGCTTTTAACTCTTACTGCTCACTCTGATGTGCTGCGTCTTGCACCGGCTTTAAATATCAGAACCAAGGTTATAGATGAAGCTATAGACCTGCTTGAGAAAGCTGTAAAGGATCTGGTTGCAGCCAATTAAGGTATTCTGTTTACAGTAATAGAGAATCACCAGTTACCTTGATTGCGTTTCTGGTGATTTTTGTTTTTAGGGATTATAAATGGCTATTTCCTACAAAGATATACATGATTTTAAAAGGGACGATCTTGAAGATCTATTTCTCTCCGTTGAATGGTCTTCAGGTCATTTTCCGGATAAGCTTGTAGTTGCCATGAAGAATTTCCATACAGTCTATTCAGCCTGGGATGGGGATAAGCTTGTAGGTATGATCTGTGCCATGGATGATGGCATTATGAATGCCTATGTGCACTATCTTCTGGTAAATCCTGCATATCACGGTCAGACTATCGGCAGAACTCTGGTTGCAAAGGTGAAGGAGCACTATAAGGATTATCTTAGAATTGCTGTAATTGCCTATGATGACGAGTCACATTTCTACTCTGACTGCGGATTTGTAAAATCCAAGGATGCCTCTCCTATGTTCATTACGTCACTGTGGACATAGCAATCTTAAGGAAGTTTCTGATTATCCTCCAGATCTTTGTGATTTGGAGGATATAAGGGGATTACAGTTAACTGTTCTGTGGAGCAAAGAAGTCGATAATTTTCTGAATCGCAAAATCCATTCGCTTTGGATCTGAAAAGCGGTGATCTGCCTTTTCAACTTCTACAAGTTCAATAATGTTCTTCTCAGAGAACTCTTTTGCATTCTCAATAGGAACACTGTCATCAAGAGTACCGTGAATCATGAGGATGCCTTCAGCGTAATCAATATAGTCAAAGGCAGCAATTTCCTCATCAATGGTCTTTAAGGATTCAAGAAATTCCTTACTGATCTTCATCTTGCGGTCTCTGCCGGCTAATACCTCTTTACCTTTTGACAGCTTCTTATGATCATCCTCTGAGATTGTTGATGACATGATGTCATAGAGTTTTACTGAAGTACTTCTCAGGGCAATTCTGTCAAAAGGATTTCCATTTTCAGCTATGTACTTTAAGGTATTAAAGCCGCCAAAGCTTACAGAATAGTTGTACAGGGCTTTTGCCTTCAGGTGCTTTCGTGCGTAGTCAATAACCAGCTTAAGGTAGGTCTGGCACTCACTTATAAGGAGTTTCTTTCTTGCATCCTGACCGTGACAAGGCCAGTCAAAGGTAATTACGCCAAAGCCCTTATATTTTGTATCGATTCTCTCGGCGAATTTTTCGACTGATTTATTGTCTTTAAATCCACCAAAGCCGTGGGTTGCGATTACAACCTTATCGATGGCATGTATGTCTTTATCGTAGAATAATTTGCAGCGTACGCTGTAGCCTAATTCATTTATATCAAATAGCTTTTCCATATTCGTCCTTAAATAATACAGCAACGATTATAGAGCAATTCTCATTGAAAAGCATACGAGACAGGCAAGTGCAACTAATTGGAACGCACAGATAAGAATGACCTCAATTTTACGTTATAAATACGCAAATTGAGGTCATACAGAGAAATCTGATGGTCTGCCTGAGAGGCTATTCTTCAGTAATAGGCTTGTGTATCAAAAGCTGATAGATGACTCTGAGGTAGATCTCATGCAGCATATCAAGCTGTTTTACACTGACTCTTTCATTAACCTTGTGGATTAAATCTGAAACAGGACCGAATTCAACTGTCTGAGTTCCCAGAGGTCTTACGAATCTGCCATCTGAGGTTCCACCTGAAGTACCAAGATCAGGGGTAACACCACTGACGGCTCTTATTGAATTGTAAAGAGCATCAATAAGCTCACCGTCCTTGGTAAGGAATGGCTTTCCGTCCTCTCTGAACTCCATGTCACAGTCAATATTAAGGTCTTTTGCCACACCTCTGACGTGCTTTTCTATAAGAGATGGAGTCTGAGAATCGTTCCATCTGAAGTTGCAGCGAAGGGTGCATGAACCTGGAATTACATTGTCTGCTCCGGTACCGGCATGGATATTGGATACCTGGAATGAGGTTGGAGGGAAGAAAGGTGTTCCGTTATCAATAGGATTATCCAGCATTCCCTGAATAAAGCGTGATGCTTCGAACACCGCATTCTTGGCGTGCTGCTCTAAAGCTGCATGTCCCTGAATGCCATGAACGTTAATGGTGGCGTTCATATCTCCGCGACGACCGTTCTTGATGGAATCTCCGAAGATCTTGTCGCAGGAGCACTCTCCAATCAGACAGTAGGTTGGGATCATGTGACGCTCTTTCATGTAGTCAATTACATAAGGTGTACCGCCAATGGCATCACCTTCCTCATTTGAGGTTAAGAGCAGTCCGATGGTTCCGATATGATTCTGATTCTGCTGTACATACTCGCACATTGCAGTGATCATTGCGGCATCGCCGCCCTTCATATCAGAACTGCCGCGGCCGTACAGATAAGGCTCGCCATCATAATCGAAGATATCGCCGCAGAAAGGAGGATGATCCCATGTAGACTCATCTCCAACCGGGACGACATCAGTATGACCTAAGAATAAAAGGAAAGGGGAGCCCCGTCCGTGAGTTGCCAGAAGATTTGTTACACCTTTCTCCTCGATTGTGTAACAGGTGAAGCCTAGTGGCTTTAGGATCTCCTTTATCAGATCCTGACACCCGTTATCATCAGGTGTTACTGATTCTATTCTAACCAGCTTCTGGGCCAGCTCAACGGTACGGGATAGCTCCATTACTCTTCCTTACTACTGTTCAGTAGAGGTCTGAAGGTTATTTGCGCCTTCAGCCTTTTTCTTGTCATAGGTTGCAAAGATATTTGCAAGGATGGTTCCTGAAATTGAATGCCATACGCAGGATACTGCTGATGCGATAGCAGCTTCTGCAGATGTTGGGAAGAACTTGCCGCAAAGACCTGTAGCAAGGCCTGCATTCTGAACACCAACCTCGATTGCAAGGGTTCTCTTCTTTGCTGTACTCATCTTGAAGGTACGACCTGCAAAGAAGCCTAATACATATCCTAAAGCATTGTGACAGAAAATGCACAGGAAGATTACAAGTCCTGACTCAAGGAATTTCTGTCCGTGGTAGGCAATAACGCCGCCAACAATCAGAGCAAAGCCGATTACAGCAACACCTGGCATGATCTGACGAATCTTCTTGAAGAAATCAAACTTGCCGAAAATAATGTTGCAAAGAGAGCCGATGCCAACTGGTACGATGGTAACCATCAGCATAAACTGGAACATGCTCCAGCCGTCGATATCAATGCGCTGACCAACTAAATAGTTAACTAACAGAGGTGTTGCAACAGGAGCGATAATGGTTGATACGGTGGTCATACCAACAGAGAAGGCAACATCACCCTTGCACAGGAAGGTCATAATGTTGGATGAAACACCGCCAGGGCAGCAGCCAACCAGAACCAGACCTAAGGTTAGGCCGTCTGACAGATTGAAGGTTGTTGCAAGCGCAATTGCAATCAGAGGCATAATGGTGAACTGTGCAATTGTGCCGATAAGAATATCAAAAGGTCTCTGGGCAAGGATTCTGTAATCCTGACGACCGAGAGTCATACCCATCGAGAGCATAATAATGCCGAGAATAATAATCTGAGTATTACCTTTCACGAAGGTACATGATGATGGAACAAAGTAGGCGAAGACAGCAGTGCCGATAACGAACAGTGCTGTATATTTAGCAAGTATTCTGCTCAGTGTTATTAATAGTGACATGTTATTTCCTAATGTTATTTGTCGTTTTCACAGTGTTGTTTAACACTATTTCATATTCTATCTGCCAGTTTTTAAAATCAATAAAAGCCATTTTTTTCGATAAAAATGCATTAAAAGGGAGCAAACTGGGGGTATAAAATGCTCCATTTTGGAAGAGGTTGTGGTAACTGGGGTAAATTTTGGTGCTTTTTTTGGAAAAAATCGTGGAATTGTTGATTTAAATTTTCAACTTTTGGCTGATTTTGTTCCTGATATAAAGAAATTTGTTCGCAGTTGTGTGTTATTCTTAGAGTAGGTATATGTTCACTAGGATTTTAAGCTTTGATTACAAAAGAACAATTTTTAAACTACTGCTCCTATCCGATTAAGGCCCTATCCTCTAAAAAGTTTTATTTTGATGTTTTATTCAGAATGAAAGGATTCGGTCTGCTTTATCTGCTATTTTTATGTGTAATTCTTTCTGTTCCTGCAAGTGTTAAGATCAATCACGTCCTTGAGATCTTCAGAGGTATTGAGCTTCCAAGAATCGTAGCCATGATCCCTCCTAGCTATGTTGCTCAGGATGGTTCCTTCAAGCCTCTGGTTGAAGATAACAGCTACAAGGAAATCTTTACCACAGATGGCACTCTTGCAGTTGTATACAATGTTAAGGATCTGCCTTTATCCGGTAATGCTCAGAAGGCCATTGTCGAGCTTAATTCAAAGACCATTTCTGTAAAGGCTCCAAACCAGAAAACCGTTGTTAAGTACACTGATCTTGTGACCACCGGTACCAACTTTGATCCTCTTGAGGTCTCAAATGTTGTGGACTCTTTATTCGGTCTTGCAGTGCCATTCATTTTTATATTTCTTCTGTGCTGGTTCTTCTGCATTCTGGTATTCAATGCTCTTGTTATGGCTGTTTTATCAAAGTTTCTCTTTGTTTTTGTTGGAAAAATCAAGACTTCCTTTGGTAATACCCTAAGACTGAGCTCATTTGCGAATACTATAGTAGGTATACTGTTATTAGTAGAACTTATTTTAAATGTTAAGCTTCCATTCAATCTGGTCATGCTTCTGCCAATGGTATACATGATCCTTTTTGTAAGAAACTTCCGTTTCGAGCTTGAAAAGAATGGTGTGGAAGAATTTGTCAGAAAATATACCCCTCAGGGGACAACAATCAAAAATTATGATAACGAGAGCTCACAGCCATCAAGAAGAGACATTTCCGACTTTACAGATGGCTTAGATTCAACTACAAATAAAGGTAGGAACCCTGTAGAAGATCCTGTTGAAAATCAGACTGATACAGCAGAAGAAAACAAAGAGTTATCCTCTGAGACTTCTGAAGGTTCCACAAATACCAAGACTCAGTCTAAGTCTTCGGATAGCTCTGGTGACGGCCCTGGATTTTTTGCTCCATAAGGATTTCGTATGAAAAAGGTTGTGCTTTCTTTAGCTTCTGTTTTATGCGCTTTTTACGCCAATGCTCTTGAGATTACGATAGAGAATCAGACTGATGCTACTGTGGTTATGGCCTTTTCATATCTTGATAACAAGGAAAACGACTGGGTAGTTGACGGCTGGTATAACGTAATGCCAAAGCAGAAGGCCAAGGTTGAGCTGGACAGCAAGAACGATATCTATTATCTGTACTCAGAGTTTTCTAACGGTAAGAAGCTTGAGGGCGGAAAGGGCTCTGTTGATCTGAAGGTTAAGGATCGTTCATTTTTCTATAAGCAAAAGAAGATCCCTGATGATGTAGACAGAAAGGTAAGCTTCCTGCGCGCAAGAGGCAACGATGGCCACGCGCTGATCCGTATCAAGTAAATCTAATCTTTTAATTTCCTCTCTCACCTGTGAGTATGCATAGCTTCCTGATAGGCTGGTATCAGCTTTGAGGGTGCTTTCTGTTTTAGTCAGCCACGTCTGTTCTATTTATACCTATCCTTTTTTTCAAAATTAAATGTATTTATCAAGTAATCGGCACGCTTTATCCCC
>JAZRAY010000173.1:0-14467 GCA_045634805.1 Succinivibrio sp.
CTTCTGTATAAAATATAATACAGATCGGATAAATAAAGGCTTTTATTTGTGATTTTTTTCAAAGTGAACTAATTCTGTCGGTACTTAAGAGGTGTAATTCCATACTTCTTTTTAAAGAGTCTAAAGAAGTAAGATTCATTATCAAAGCCATGATCAGATGCAACATCCGTAATCTGTTTTTCTCCTCGCAGAATATCGTCAGCCGCCATCTGCAGACGATAGTCATTTACATATTCAGTAAAGCTCATATTCATGGCTTTTTTAAAGAATCTGCAGAAATAAGCTTCAGAAAAATTCATGCGTTTTGATGCATCGGAAATTGATAGTGGGCCTGAGTGATGATCATGAATCCACTCTAGAAGCTCTTTGAGTTTTTCCTGTCTTATCTTTTCAAAAGGAGTATTAAGCTCAAGATTCTTAAAGATGCCTGAGCGTTCAAACTCCATGAATAAATCAAGAATTTTAATCTTTACAGTGAACTGAGTCTTTAGATCCTTGGTTTTACAGTTGTCCCTGATATATTCAAAATCCTCAAGGATCTTTCTGTACCCGTCATATTCAGGTTTAACAATAAAGGGAGTACGTCTTATAGTACTGTAAAGATAATCATAAAGATTGCTCTGTAGCTTGTCATAATAGGCAAAGCGCATGATCTCTGCATTGAACACGATTGCACTTTCAACAGCATCTCCTGGCAGAGCAATACTGTGCACCATCTTTGAGGGAATAAGAAGCATGGCAGGAGATTCAACAATCAGAGGAGCGGTTTCAATATTCAGAATGAATCTGCCCTTCTCAAAGCATAAGACCTCTACCTCAGTATGCCAGTGTGCATACAGAAGCTTTGTAAAATTGTTGCCATTGTATCTGTAACTGGCGATAGGGAAAGCATTTGAACCATGCTTCGTATCTTCCATCTTTACAGATTTTTCTTTTTTATTCTTATTCTCTACCACTTAATCAAACCTGTAGTAAGCCTTCAGGATAAGACCTGTAAGAAAACAATTAAAAGCAGACTGATCTTACCATTAAAAGAAATCTCAGGCATGTTAAATAGGCATTCTCTCTACCTTTAAGGTGCTAACCTATTTAATTTACGTATAAAAAAAGCCGTGGCACATCTCTGTACAACAGCTTTCAATTTAACCGAAAAAAAAGAACTAAACTAGCTCATGATCCTTTAGGTACTTGATAATACCCTTCATGGTCTTATCTGAAATTACATGTTCGATACGACATGCATCAGTTTCTGCAACATCAGATGGAACATTGGCAACACTCTTGAAGAATACTGTCAGGTACTGATGACGCTTGAAGATAGACTCTGCCATTTTTCTGCCTTCAGGGGTAAACTCAATGTCACCTGCAAGACCGATTCTAATCAGATCCTTCTCTTTTAGAAGACCAAGACCACGTGAAACGCTTGGTTTACTTAGTTTTAATTCATTGGCAACATCAACAGCTCTTACTAGACCATTCGATCTTCTTTCCTTGATTACTAAGATGGTCTCAAGGTAAGTTTCTCCAGATTCTGCAATTTCTCCTGTTTTCTTCTGAACAGCCTCTGGAACAGCATCCAATGCAGTTGGTGCGCTTTTGATTTTTTCCATATTAAAACTAAATTCCCAATACTACTAAATTACAGTTACGTTAATCTTATCGCCTACCAAAGAAAGACGGACATTATTCATAGGAGAGATTGTACCGCGTTGAACAAGTCCCTGCTTAATTAATAATTCCAAATCCTTGACAGACCCTTCGTTTAAAATTCTTCTGCCCTTCTCATCTGCAACCACGCCTAATCTTGGTTCAACTCTCTGCATGCCCAGATTTCTGTTCTTGGAGATAAGACCAATCTGCTCTAAACGATTAATCAGACGATATACAGTCGCTATACCTAAATCAGGAACAAACTGTTTAGCTTCGTACCATAACTCTTTTGGTGAGGTACATTTACTAGAAGTAAGTATCTCTATTATACGACGTCTCTGCACAGTCATTCTAAGACCACTTGCTTCTAATTTGCGGATTGTGTCCTCAGTCAAGGCATCAATGTTAAAGGATTCGTTCTCATCTATCATAGCGTTTGTCCCTACAAATTCTTACTATTTTTATATATGGGGATCTTTTTTTGGTTTTCAAGAAATATGTTAATTTTTTAGAAAAATAACATATACCTATCCTCTAGAATAGTATGCACACCATGAAACGTCACTATAAAAGTTAGAAAGAATTACAACTTTATGACACCTTTAACTTATTCCTTTTCCTTATCATGACAGTGGCACTCGGCAGCTCCTGTTTTTGAACAGCCGCATCCACCTTTAAAGGACAGGATAGAAAAAATTCTTTTTAAACCTGAATAAAGAGCTATTGCAGCAAAGCAGAAAATTAAGAACAGAATTATTTTTGCAATCATGATAAATCTCCAATTTTCGGAGATTATAACAGATAAAGTTAGCTAACGCTAACACAATTGCATATAGTTAACTTCCACTCATCAGGAATCCGATTGTAAAGATAATCAGCAGAATTGCTCCGGAGATTTTTACAATCTTAAGACCAAGCTTGCTCTTTTTCTCATCATCAGCAATCTTTTCAATTCCTTCATGACGGATTTTATGTTTTAAATCACGTAAGGAAAGAGCTCCGTCTGTATTTTCGTCTGCCCTTTTGGCAATCAGACCTACTCTGGCTGTGCCTCTGTACATGTAAAAGGAAAAGCCGATGGAATTTCTTGTAAAACGCTCTTCCTTATAATCAAGAACAACGTTACCGCCAAGTTTTTCACATAAATCAATAAAAGCAAATTTTAAGGATTTAGAGTTTCTTGCTTCGCGATTCAGAGTAATATCACTTGAATCAATCAGCTCATACCCATCAGGAATACCTGAAGTGATAATACCGGTCTGTTGAGGCTCCAGATAAAATATATTATCTTCAAGGAAATTCTGCTCCTTGGAGATAATCAAATTCACCACAAGCTTATCTTCAAGATCAAAATCGACTCTGCAGCCGTTAACAAGTTTTGATTCATCCTGATTAGGACTAAGACTTTCTGTTGAAAACTTCAGTAAAAGGCCATCATCAGACTGAATCGCACCTGTATTTTCAACTGCATTAAAGTATGTAATGGTTCCCTTCATTTAAAAATTCCCCCAGAACAAGCCTACCTGATTTTACTTATATGTCCTATAGAAGAAAAGCATCTACAGAACAATCTTTCCAGCCTTTAGATCTGCTGAGAAAGACAGCATTCTGTCCAGAGGCTTTAATGCACCTACGCGAACAGCTTCATCCACATGAACACTGTGAGGCTCAGGATTATTTAATGCTCTGATTAAAGACTCAAGTGTGTTAAGTCCCATCCAAGGACAGTTTGCACAGCTTATGCAGTGACCTGAGGTACTTACAACAGGAGCTTCAATAAATTTCTTGTCAGGACATGCCTGCATCAGTTTATAGAAGATATGCTTCTCTGTTCCGATAATAAATTCTTTACAGTCTGAATTCTTGGCATAGTTAAGAATCTGTGAGGTTGAACCAACATAATCAGCCTTTGCAACCACAGCAGCAGGAGCTTCAGGGTGAACAAGCACCTTAGCATCAGGATTTTCCTTTTTAACAAAATCCAGAGCATTCTCTTCAAAGGAATCATGAACGATACATCTTCCTGGCCAGCAGTAGATTTCACAGTCTGACTGAGCAGCGATATATGAACCTAAATGACGGTCAGGTACCCACAGAATAGGCTTTCCCTGCTTTGTAAGGTATTTTCCAAGCTCAACAGCTAAAGATGAGGTTACAATCCAGTCAGACTGAGCCTTAACCTGAGCAGAGGTATTTGCGTATGCAACTACAGTTGCCTCTGGATGCTGAGCTTTGATTTTCTTGAGATCTTCAACATCGCAGCATAGATCTAAAGAACACTCTGCCTTTAAGTCAGGCATGATAACAGTCTTGTCAGGTGAAAGAATCTTGGCAGTCTCACCCATGAATCTTACGCCAGCTACCAGCAGCAGGTCTTTATCACTGTCTCTTCCCACTCTTGCCATTTCAAGAGAATCACCGATAAAACCACCTGCGGCCTCACAGAGGCGCTGCATAGTTTCTGAGGTGTAGTAATGAGCAATTAAAAGAGCATTTTTCTTCTTGATAAGTTCTAGAGCCTCATCAAACAAGGCATCATCTTTTTTCTTTTCTTCAAGGGAAAGAGTATTAGGTAATAAAAAAGAGTCAGGGACTCTGACTCCGTCTATCATGTGTAGTGGCATTTTTATAATTATCCTTTAACCTTTTATATCGAACGGAATGGCACTAACCTGACTCATAGCTGCCTCAAGATCCTTGCGGACTGATCCGTACTCTCTCAATCTGTTTGTAACTTCCTTTAAATTAAGACTAGGACAGTCATCCTTGTCATAATATGCACTGATAGAATCAGCTGTCAGGTTATCCTCAGGAGGAAGAATTCCTGCTCCGACAAGACAGGATGGAATCAGGCAGTAAAGCTTGTCTTCTGCCTTCATAACTTCAACCTTATGATTTAGAGAGCCCTGCGTTTCATTAACAAAACCGAAAATGTCACCGGCATTTAAAGAAAGTGAATCAAAGGTTTTAAGCTCTTCTAATGATGAAGTCTGACCATCATCTCCTGCAGAGATTTTTCTGCTGTCTATATTAAAACAATATTGAGATTTCTTGTAGTCAAAAGCAAGACCGATCAGTTTTGCAACATGAGAAATATCAGCCTTTCCGTCTATGGCAACAAGACGCCATAAAGGTGTGTTTTCAATTGAAACCTTCAAAAGATACTGCACAGCTCAAACTCCTACTGAACGATATTTGAAACAAAAACATCTGCATCAAGCGGTTCTCTGTCAGAACTGCTTGCCTTCACAGCAACATTGCAGTCTTCACATGAGAGCAGACTGAAATCAAGGGCGGTAAACAGGCTGCTTACTATTGAGCCTGAGAACTTACCCTTCATAATCTTCTCCTTGAAGATGCTGTATGAAGGAGGCATGGTGTAGGAGCGAATGAACATGAATGCATTTACAAGATCAAAATCAGAGCTGCTCTTTATCTGAACCTCATTCAGACGCTCACATAATGAGTAGACCTTCTTTGAATCCTCAAGCTGCTTTTCAGAAATATTATTGAAGCATACTGAGTATGAACCTTTTACAAGATTCTTTCTTAAATTCGATAGTACCTGATAATCAGGCTTTACATCCATTCCCTTGAGCTGTTTCTTCTTTAGTGATGGAGTATTGGCCCAGAACTCAGAATGATACAGATTATAGGTAATATCCTTCTCAAGCTGAGTCTTACCGTTAACAAGCTTGCTGATAATATCCTTCATCTTGTAGATTGCAGGTGAATTATC
This sequence comes from Succinivibrio sp., assembly GCA_045634805.1. Classification (GTDB taxonomy): domain Bacteria; phylum Pseudomonadota; class Gammaproteobacteria; order Enterobacterales; family Succinivibrionaceae; genus Succinivibrio. The sequence continues at coordinate 5,390 of JAZRAY010000173.1, forward strand.
ATGGGGAGAATCATCCTTGTCGTCCATCATGAAATTAAAGCTGATATCCAGACTCTTTCTGAAGGTTGGGAAATAGGATGACTGAGGTGTATCCAGAGGGAATGCATTCTTATACATTGACTGATAGTAGCCAAAGAATGAGGTATAACCGTTTAGGATTGCCTTCTGCTGGTATTCAAAAGCCTTTTCTACATTTGCAGGCAGGAAAATACCTGAATGGTACATATCACACAGGATCAGACATGCCTGAGGATTATCAGCGGCAAGTTCTTCCATTTCCTCAATCAACTGCATAAATGGAAGCGGACAGTAAGTTCCGGTAGCCTTCAGATGCTTATACTCTTCAATTGCATCAGGGAAGATATACTCGGCAGCATAGCGAAGATAGGTATGAGCAAGCTTTGAATCACTGGATTCAAATACCTTATAGAGAACATAATAACCAAGGATATTTCCGTAGTTTATGGCTCTCCTTGCATACTCTTCAGCCTTCTCCATATCGTTATTGATTACAGCTCCTAAGGCAATATTCAACAGAGCAAAGGAACTACCCTGCTCTCCTGCAAGCTCCCAGTAGCTTAAAGCATATTCATCTGGCTCATGCTCTTCTAAAACCATATTGCCAAGCAGGAAGCTGGCCTTGGCATAGCCCTGCTTTGACAGAAGATGCAGATACTTCTTAGGAATCTTGTCAAAAGTACCTTTGTACAGGCAGAACAGACATACATAGGCACTAAGTGAATATGTATCCTTCTCCTTAAGACCATCCTTTATGAAGTCAAATAGGAAATCGGATATCTCTGTTTCCTTGTTGAGTTTTAAATCTAAAGATAAAGCAATCTCATTGAGTAAATCAGGATCATCCTCAAGGGTACCTGTAATCTCAAGGAACAGAGCTACAGCAGCCTTCAGTCTGTGGCTCTTTGGTGAGTTCTGAAGATTCTCAATTAGGATATCAAGGAAATCATCAAAGATTTCCATTGGCATAGAGAATGGGACAGACTCATAATCGCAGTCAAACTTCAGTGAATTTAAAAGAGCCAGAATGTTGAACAGACAGATCTCTTCAAGATCGTTACCCATCTTGCAGAAAGGCTCAAAGCTTAAGAAATGCTGATCCTTGGTAGTCTTGAGATAGCGTACCAGAGCAAAACAGTTGATAAGAAGAGTATACAGGTCAGTAAGTTCACTTTCTGACTCCATCTCAGATTCAATGCTTAAATCCAGGAAGTAAACAATAAATGCCATGGTACAGAATGGATCACCCACTACCATGCCATATGAGAACCACTGTCTGGCCTTTGACTTATCTAAAGGAAGATCCTTTCCTCTCATATAGGCATTGCCGATTCTATAGGCAACATTGCCAGGAACGCCCTTGATTACAGAGGAAGCCTCTGCATATATCTGAGAAGGATGATATACATTGAATGAAGACTCAAAGATTGTTCTTAGAGCCTCAAGATAAAGAATGTTTTCCTCATCGTCATAGTCGTCAATCTGAATCTGCAGCTGCTCCTCAAAATACTTAATAGGCATCAGGAACAGTCTTGAAATTGCAGACAGATCCTGCCAGTTAGGAGAACCTTCAACAAAGAGCTGATCTACAAAAAAGGTAATAGCGGCAGGAATATATACAGGAACACATGAGGATACAAAGTTGTCCTCATTGATTTTATTAAAGTCATCTGCAAACTGACGAATAAACTCAAGAGATCTGTCGTAGTACTTCTTTGAACGGGCGTATTTTAATACAGATGAGGATTTGAAGTATTTTTTTAAATCACGAGTGCTTATTAAATCCAGAGCAGACTCAAGTCTTGAATAGAGAGCGTCCTTCTGTTTTACCTTGCTCTGCTCAAGAGCAACATAGTTCCAGTAAATAAACTCATCTATATCTGTCTTTTCTGAGTTTTCAGACAGTTCTATTTCACCGTATCTTCTGAGCTTAGCATCAAGTTCATCCTGAGAAATTACGGTATCACCGGTTTCTATATTAAGAAAGTTGTTCTCAATAAAATGAATCTTATCTTTCAGTTCAGCTTCATCTAGAAGTTTATTTTTATTATTTGCAAGTGACATGTTTTCTCGTGAGTTTCGAAAAAAATTACAGTCTCAGTAAAGCATGTTTAAGTAGCTTAATATGAGTGTGGAGGCAGATGTGTAAACCACCTATTCCACGGAATCTTTGTTTTGCTTATGAGGAAATATTAAGGAAAAAATTAAGATTTTGTCTTGTATATTTTTCTATATTTTCTTAGATCGTATTCGTTATTTTACACATCGCAAAAAACGAAAAATGATATACATAAGCTTATTTGTCATAAGGTTAGTATATCATTATCTTCCTGTTTACACAGTACTAAATAACGGACTATTCTCACATTTTTAGCTAGGCAAAACGGCATTGCCTAGCTATTACGACAGTCCTTAAGTAAGCAGACTAGGCCTCTGCGGATCTAACTGCAAAACGGCTCTTAACGGTATGAACAATAACTGATAAGCCTAAAGCTACAAGCATACAAGCCATAACAACAAGTACGAAGCCAAGACCTACAAGCACACCGTTAGAATTCCACTGCTGAGAGATTACCTGTGATACGCCCCACAGACTCATGATCAGCATGAATACCATTGGTACGAAGGCAACCAGCCAGTTAACATTCTTAGATAGAAGCCATAGTGAGATAACCAGTAGAGTTAAAGCAGACATCAGCTGGTTTGAAGCACCGAAGATTGGCCATAGAGAAGCAGCCTCACCACTTAATGCCATGTACATTGAAACACATACGATTGCAAATGAAGCTACGTATTTGTTCATGAAAGCACGTCTAACAAAACCAACAGATGCTGTCTTTGATTCATCAGCCTTAACTTCTGCATTCTTTGCCTTTGGCATGAACAGCTCCTGACATACAAAACGTCCAAGTCTTGTTGCAGTATCAAGAGAAGTCATCATAAATGCTGAGATTGCAAGTGAGATAAATACCTTAGCAAGTGAAACATTTAAACCTAATGCACCGCAGAAGTTTGAAATACCGGAAGCAAATGCTGCAGGTGGATTCTTACCAAGCTCAGTGAATTCAGCATTACCCATAGACATAACAGCAACTAAAGCCATGATTCCTAAAACACCTTCAATCAGCATTGAACCATAGCCGATTGGAAGAGCGTCACTTTCCTTATTCAGCTGCTTTGAGGTGGTTCCTGATGCAACAAGTGCGTGGAAACCAGAACATGCACCGCAGGCAATGAAGATAAACAGAGCAGGAACCATGTCTGTCATCTTGCCGTCGCCGGTAACAGCTCTGAAGCCCTCAAATGAAGACATCTTGATCTCAGGGCTGTAAGCTAAGATTGAAGCGAAGCCTAAAGCCAGCATTGCATATAGAAGCCATGAGTTCATGTAGTCTCTTGGCTGAAGCAGCCACTGAACAGGCATTACTGATGCAACAAAGATATAGATAGCTAAGACTGCAATCCAGAATGACTTTACATTCTCTGGAGCAATATTAAATGCAGTCTCTACATTCAGAGGGAAGCTTTCACCAAGGTAAACTGATAGGAATACTAATGGAATAAAGATTACAGAAGCTCTCTTTAAACTGAAATTTAAATTGATGGTTGTAAAGGCAAATACAGGAGCCAAGAAAATAAACAGCAGTGATGCAGTTGCTACCTCAGGGAATTTGGCAAATAAGCCTGCAATCAGAAGTGTAAAAATAGCAACAACCAGTACCAGGCATAGAAGACAGAAGCCTAAGAATAGCTGTCTTCCGGTAAAGCCCATCATCTTTTCCATTACGAATGATACTGATCTGCCCTTATTACGTACTGAGATAACAAGTGCGGCAAAATCGTGGAAAGCACCTACAAATACACATCCAACCAGAATCCAGATTAAAGCTGGAAGCCAGCCGAAATAAGCTGCCATAATTGGGCCTACGATAGGACCAGGACCTGCGATTGAGGCAAAATGATGTCCAAAAAGAACAGGAGCCTTAGTTGGAACATAGTCCACACCATCGAGGTTGGTATGTGCAGGTGTAGGGTTCTTTGGGTCTATTGAAAATAATTTCTTTAAAAAGTTTCCGTACGTAAAATATGCTAAGACAAAGTATGCTAAGCAAATACAGAATAGTACACTGCCTGTCATTTCATTCACCAAAAATACTTAAAATTATTAGTTTAATCAGAATAAAGACAATAGGTCGCACAGGCGAGTAACCTGCTAATCTAGAGCATGAGCTTTGTAAGCTTTTGAAGTGTTTTTTATCTAAATGGTTCGAGATAAAAATCGACAGGAACGGGGGTAATGTTCTTTGTCGTTTCGTTTATTAAATGCCAATCTTAACAAATAGTCAATATTTATTTTTGCGCAACACACAATTATTTATTATGCATTTTACGCAACACACAAAATCAACAAAAATTTCAGTAGGTTATTAGCCAAGTTTTACGGGAATTTTTTTTAGATTTCCTTTCTGGTGCATAAAATATTAGTAATCGGCTCTTCAGAATTTACCATAGTCTTTTGTTTTTGCTAGAATTGCTGAAACCAAAAGAAGGTTATAATTATGAATTTGTACGATAGAATGCTGCAGAGTCTTGAGAATAACCGCAGCAAAGGTGTTTTCAGAACCATTGTTCCTAAATCTCAGAATCAGTCAATGATTAGCATTGATTCAAAAGATTATCTGAATCTCTCCTCTAATGATTATCTGGGACTTGCCGCAAATAAAGAATGTCTTGAGGAATTCCATGAATACGCAAAATCTCAGTCATTAAGACTTTCCTCCTCAGGCTCTCCTCTGCTTACAGGAGCTCACGAGAGTTATGCCCTCTCCTGTGAGGTCATGGAGACCTTGTTTGGAAAAAAAGCCACTTTCTTTAACAGTGGTTTTTCTGCCAACAGCGGAGTATTAAGTATTCTTGGATCAGAGGATACACTGATTATTGCAGATAAACTCGCTCATGCATCAATGATTGACGGTCTTACAGCTTCTAAAGGAAAGTTTCTTCGTTATGCTCACAATGACTATGATCATCTGGAGCGACTGATACAGAAGAGCATTTCTGACTACGATAACATTATTATTGTTACTGAAGCAGTTTTCAGTATGGATGGCGATAGATGCGATCTGAAAAGACTTATAGATATTAAGCACAAATATCAAAATATCTATCTTTATATAGATGAGGCCCATGGCTTTGGTGTTTTATCTGAAGATGGCAGCGGACTGTGCGGATCCTTAAAGCTTATCGATGAGGTTGATTTTATACTTACAACCTTTGGTAAAGCTCTGGCATCAGAAGGAGCCTGCATACTTACAAACGAGACCGCACGCGATTACATTATCAATAATTCCCGACCTCTGATCTTCTCTACAGCATTATCACCTTATACCTTTGCCCATGAGGCTTTCATGGTTAACTATATGAAGAGAAGAAATGATCTTCGTACAAAGCTCGATAAAATCAGTTCATATATTCATCAGACTCTGAATGAATGCGGCTTTGATAATGTTTCCTCATCTCAGATTATTCCTCTTATAACCGGTGATAATGATAGAACCTTAAAGGCCAGTGAATTTTTTAAGGCTCACGGAATCTATGCAATGCCAATCAGACATCCAACAGTTCCTCTGGGTAAAGGACGACTAAGAATATCTCTTAACGCAGGATTAACCGACACTCAGGTTGAACTCCTTGCAGATACGATAAAAGCATTTTCAAAGGATTAGAATGAAACAGCTATTCGTAAAACAGAATCATACCGACAAGCTTAATCTGATTTTTCTTGGCTACGGTCAGGATGGAGCCATCTTTGAACAGCTTAAGAACAGCGATAGTGCTGACATTGCTCTGGTCTATGATTATGAGAATGAGGATTTTGCCCCTTCTGTATATAGTGAATATAAGGACCTGAACCTTATATCCTGGTCCATGGGGGTAATGATGGCCCCAAAGATTCTGGATAAAAACGGACTTTTAGATAAAGTTACTACCTCATCAGCAATCAACGGAACATTGGAAGGTATCAGTGATGAATACGGTATTCCTCTTAAGATATGGAATGCCACCATTGATGCTCTTTGCGAGAGTGCGGTTTTAAAGTTTTATCGCCGTATGTGCTTTGATGCAAAGCTGTATGAAGAATATCTGAAATTCAGACCTCAGAGATCTGTAGAATCTCTCAAATCAGAACTGATATTTATCCGTGACTTTACAAATAATCCACTTGTTGATGGATTCTTCTACAACAAAGCATTCATTGGACTTAAGGATAAGATTATCTCTCCTGTAAATCAGTTAAATTCTTTTAAAAAGACCCAAACAGACACTCAGGAAGTTGAATGTGCTCACTACTGCTATGAGCTATTTGAAAACCAGCTATTATGATAGTAAAAAAAGAATCATTAAAAAGACATTTCTCAAAAGCATCCAGAACGTACGATGATAATGCATCTGTTCAGCTCTATATGGGAAAGAAGCTGCTTGAATACATGGCAGAAGAAAAATTTAAGCATGTTCTTGAAATAGGCTGCGGATCTGGCATTTTTACATCAGAAATAATTAAGAGGTATTCTCCTGATACTGTTAATCTGAATGATATTTCTGAGGCGATGCTGAATACCTGTAAAGAGCGTTTTTCTGATTATAAGAATATTAGCTATCACCTTGGAGATATAGAGAAAATTACCTTAAAGGGCAGCTATGATCTGGTTGCATCAAATGCATGTCTTCAGTGGCTTTCCGATCTTAGAGGTGCGCTTAATGGATTTATAAAGGCTTTGGTTCCAAATGGAGTCCTGGCCTTTACAAGTTTTGGCAATGAAAATGTCAGAGAAATCTCATCCATAACCAACAATGGACTTAGGTATCTTTCCTACTCTGAGATAGAAGAGATTATAAAAACTCTAAATGAGCCCTATTCTCTTCACGAAGAGATTATTCAGTTTCATTACAAGGATGCACTTGATATGCTTAAAACGCTCAAAAAAACAGGAGTAACCGGTTTTTCAAAAAAGACATGGACCAGAGGAATGCTTAACAGATTCATTGAAGAGTATGAGTCAAAATATTCCGATGAGAAAGGAGTATATTTGACCTGGCATCTGTATTATGCCGTTATCCGGAAGCAGGCTTAATTTAGTATTTTTTAATATAATGGTGACAAACAAATCAAAACGTATTGTCACCTTTTTTGTGAAATTATAATGCTTTGGTTTTATTTATGGACCAGGAGAATGCCGGCGATCAAGACCATTATTCCTGTAAAATTCTGACTTTGACTTGTACATATTCTGATCTGCTATCTTAGCCAGTTCATCAATACTTAAATCTGGATAATCAACTCTGCAGGCTCTACCGCAGGCTACGGCCATGTTCTTGACGAGCTTTCCTTTCCATTTACTGATAAGGTCAAATAAAACCTTTTCACCAGCGGTAAATCCTTCAGGACTTAAACAAAACATACCGACAAATTCATCTCCACCAGTACGAAAGACTTTACCATTTTCTCCTTCTAACGGTTTCATCTTCCTAACTATATCAGCAAAACCGCAAATAAGTTCATCACCAGCAGTATGCCCAAAATTATCGTTAACATACTTTAGCTGATTTATATCAAAAACAGTAACCACAAGATTATCAGGCATTGGATTTCTTCGATAATATTCAAGCTGAGCTTCATAGGCTCTACGGTTTAAGAAACCAGTCATTTCATCGGTGTATGAACGGAGAAAAAGTACATGCTCCTGCTTTTTGCGCTCATCAATTACCTGAGTTGAGAACAGAACAACTGTAGGACAGTCGTCTTTATCAGATTCAACAGCAATAAAGTTAGCAATAAACCAGCCAGTGTGAATACCAACGAACTCAGAGGATAAAGTTTTAAGACCTCTCATACGTTCACCGAGTGTTGTAAGATCAGTAAACTTAATGGCACTTTCACGATATTGCGGATCAATAACATTCTCCATGATGAGTTTCATTGTTTCAGCTGCAGAGATTTTTTTCTCAAAATAATGCGTTAGCTCTTCACCTGAGGAGTATTCAGTAATCCTCCCAGTTTTAAGGTTTATTAGATGCATTGAGTAATACATGTCTGCAAGAGACTTTAGAATTCTCAGCTGCTCCGTCTTTTCCTCATCCGCAGCCTTTAAACTCTCTTCCAGTTTTTTCTTATCATCAATATCGATAAAAAAACCGACGATAGAGATTGGGGAACCATCTTCACGTCGTGCAATTCTACCTGCGGCATGGAACCAGCGATATCCACGGTTATTGGTTAGAAACTTGTATTCGGTATCATAAACAGTTCTATTGGTATAATCCTTGATCGCATTCCAGTACAGATTAACAACTCTATCTCTATCATCTTCATGAAGTCTGTTAGTGAAAGAACTAAGCTTATTTGGAAAATCGGATTCATCCTTGTAGCCAATCATGCGTCTGAAAACCTTGCTCCAGTTCACCGCAATCAGCTCGCCATTCTGTTCAAACCTCATATCCCAGGCGCCTGAGCCAAGTGCTTCCTGAAGAAGTTCTACCTCATTAACCATATCTGCTTCTGTATAGTTATTATCTTCCATTGTTACAGCGACCTTAAAAAGTTTCAGGTTATCTAAAATTCATAACAAATCCTTTTTATATTTTAGAAAATTAGTACTAGCCAAAAATGCTCCGAGACCACATTTGAGGTAAAAAGCGCTTTTGATTATTAGTATGTCAAGGATAGATAGTTTCTCTGAACTATAAATATGAATGTTTTATAGAGTTTTTTTTGTATGAGAAAAGAATATTAGCGAGCTCAATTATTGAACATATGTTTAAACTACAAATCAGCTAACTGATGCGGTATAGAACTATATCTTCATGACGTTCTAACGTTAAGAATGAACTGCAAAAGTAAATAATTTGATTTATTTTGATGGAATTTGGAGAAACTAAATGGTGGATGCTATAGGACTCGAACCTATGACCCTCTGCTTGTAAGGCAGATGCTCTAACCAGACTGAGCTAAGCATCCGTAGAAAGTGAGTGCATTATAATGGGTGAATTGAGATATGGCAA
>JAZRAY010000174.1:0-3019 GCA_045634805.1 Succinivibrio sp.
GAAATCATAAACTCCATAGCAGCAGCACGTAATCCTTACGACCTGGCCGACTTTGAAAAACTCAAGGAAGATTTCAAACTCCCAACCCTTGAGTTTATTTTCTCCAACACTACCGAAGCCGGTCTTGTCTATACAAAAGAAGAATTACCTAAAGAGGGATGCGTGCTGTCATTCCCAGGAAAACTTACTCAGTTACTTTATGAAAGATTTAAAGCTTTCAAAGGCGCAGAAAATGCCTGCTCAGTTGCTGGATTAAATATCCTTCCATGTGAGCTTATTGAAAATAACGGCACAAAATTAAAAGAAATAATTCTAAAACATGCCGATGACTGGAACCTAGGCGATGAGTTTAAATCTTATGTATGTGAAGACTGCGTATTCTACAATACTCTTGTAGATCGTGTTGTATCTGGCTATCCCAAAGCAGACGCAGAGCGCTATGCCAAGGAACTTAGATATGAAGATGCCCTTATGGCAACCGGAGAGGAATTCAACTTCCTGGCAATTGAAGGCTCAGATGAAATCAGCCGCAAGCTTCCATTAAAGCAGGCAGGACTGAATGTTGTTGTAGCTCCTGATATCACTCCTTACCGTCTGCGTAAAGTAAGAATTCTGAATGGTGCTCATACCTCAAATGTACCAGCAGCATTTCTAGCAGGTCTTGATACAGTTGATCAGATGATGACTGATTCTGTTACCGGTCCATTTGCACGTTCTGTAATTTATGATGAAATCATTCCCGCAGTAAAACTTGATAAGGGAATGTTGACTGAATTTGCCGATGCAGTTGTAGACAGATTCATGGATCCATCTCTTCACCATCAGTTAGCATCAATTCTTATGAACTGTGCCTCAAAGGTAAAGGCTCGTGTGCTGCCTTCTATCCTTGATGCAAGAGCAAATAACATTCATCCAAAGAAACTGTATTTTGCACTTGCCGCCTTCTTTGCTCTGTATAAGAATTCAGACGGTGCCTCTCCAGTTCAGGTAACAAGAGCTGACGGCAAAACAGGTCAGTTCCAGGATGATGAGTATGCAGTAAAGACCATGTCCAAGGCCTGGGGACTTTATAAGAATTCAGAAGAGAGTGCCGTAGACACAGTAAAAGCAATTCTTTCAGACGAAAAGCTCTGGGGAGAAGATCTTTGTGGCAAAGTTGATGTAGCTCTGATTGCCCACCTGACCCACAGTGTCGTTACCAACGGCGTTAAATCCACAATGGCAGAATGTTAGGAGATAAATAATGCAGTGCATAGTGATCAACCCTAAAGAGGATGTTGTCGCTGTCGCCCTTGAGGATCTGAAAAAGGGGCAGACTGTAAAAACCACCTTAGGTGATATATCTTTAGTAGATGACATTCCACGTGGACACAAGTTTGCTCTTCAAGATCTGAATGAAGGCGATCAGATTATTAAATACGGATATTCAATCGGACATGCTACCTGCAGAATCAGTAAAGGACAGCATGTGCATTCACATAATGTAAAAACCAATCTATCCGGTACCAAATCATATACCTATAACAAGACTCCTCTATCAACTCTAAAAAAGGTTGACAGATCCTTTGAGGGCTATGTTAGAGCTGACGGTCAGGTAGGAATCAGAAACGAAGTATGGATTATCCCTACCGTATTCTGTGTAAACCACATTGCTAAAGAGCTTGAAGCATACGCCAGAGAGCAGCTGTCCGGCTATGAACATATCGACGGGTGCTATGCTCTGACACACCCATATGGATGTTCTCAGATGGGTGAAGATCAGACTACTACCCAGAAGCTGCTAGCCTCGCTAACGCGCCACCCTAATGCAGGTGCAGTTCTGGTTTTAGGACTTGGCTGTGAAAATAACAATCTTTCTGAATTCAAGAAATTTTTAGATGTGTCTGATGAGAGACTGATGTTTTTAAACACCCAGGAAGTAAAGGACGAACTTGAGGCTGGTTACGGCATTATTGATACTCTTCTTAATCTAGCTAATCAGGCAAGAAGGGAAAGTGTACCTTTATCAAGGCTTAGAATCGGACTTAAGTGTGGCGGCTCTGACGGTCTGTCAGGAATAACCGCAAATCCACTGATAGGCAGGGTAAGCGATCTGATTGTAGGTTCCGGTGGTACTTCAGTTATGACTGAGGTTCCAGAAATGTTTGGAGCAGAACAGATTCTGATGAACCGAGCAAAGGATGAGAAGACTTTTAATCAGACTGTAAATCTCATAAATGACTTTAAAGGTTATTTCAAATCTCATGGAGAAACTGTTTCAGAAAATCCTTCCCCAGGCAATAAGGCCGGAGGCATCACAACTTTAGAAGACAAGTCTCTAGGCTGTGTACAGAAGGGAGGAAAGGCTCAGGTTGAAGGAACCATAAAATACGCTGAGACTATCAAGGGAACTGGACTTAATCTCCTGAATGCTCCTGGAAATGACGGTGTATCATGTTCAGCTCTGGCTGCCTGTGGTGTAAATATGATCCTGTTCTCCACTGGAAGAGGAACTCCATTCAGCACCGTAGTACCAACCCTCAAAATCTCTACCAATAATGCCCTTTACGAGAGAAAGGGAGGTAACTGGATCGACTTTAATGCCGGTGTGATTGTAGACGGAAAGGATTTTGATGCTCTTGCTGATGAGCTTTTAGATTACATTATCGACATAGCCTCTGGAAAGAAATCTGTCTCTGAGAAGAGAGATTTCCATGAGCTTTTAATCTGGAAGGATGGTGTAACACTTTAACAGCAAAGAATGTTTATCGATAAAATAAGAGCATAGAGTTTTTAATGTTGTTCTTTCTTATAACGGATACAGTTTAGTATCCGTTTTTTTTAGCACTAGAAAAAAAACTAAGGCAAAAGAAGGCTTCTGCTGAACAAAATCTATTCAAGTATTTCATCCATGAACAGAATTGTTCTGCCAGCGATAATCTTTTGGATAGTTAATTGGCTAGTAATTATTTTATGTATGAATTGTTCTAAAAATATTGTAACAGAAGGTACTTAGGAAAGAGGATAAGATAGACAATTA
>JAZRAY010000175.1:0-2279 GCA_045634805.1 Succinivibrio sp.
AATAAACTGTCTGTGGACAGCTTTATTGAAGTATAAATTATTAATTTACTGAATTTAAAGCTGAAATTTAGAAAAAAAAATATATTGAAAAACTACGTATACATACTATATACTACGTACACGTATTAAATATAGAGGATAACTTTTATGAAATCAAAAATTTCTTCTTTATGTAAATCTGTGATTGTTGTGGCTGCATTAGGCTGCTATTCTTTAATGGCTGATGCCAGTGAAGGAAAAATTATGAATCAGAATGTACAGAGCAAGGTTCTTAACATTGAGCCTGTTAAAACTCAGATTGATTTTATTCCTGATGTTGTTTATGCCCAGGTCCCATCTCGAGGATTTCAGAATGTAGCGCTGTATATGGATATTATGCAGCCTAAAAAAGCAGAAAAGATGCCTGCTATTATCTTTGTTACTGGTGGCGGTTTTATTAATGCCAATCGTGCAAATGGTATTCAGGAAAGGCTTAAGCTTGCTGAGGCAGGTTATGTTGTTGCAAGCATTAATTATCGTGTTGCTCCAACCTCAAGATTCCCTGAACCTCTGGAGGATGTTAAATCTGCAATCCGCTACATTAAAGCAAATGCAGATAAATTCAATGTTGATCCTGATCGTGTCGGTATTATTGGTGGCAGTGCCGGTGGTTATTTATCCGCTATGACTGCAACAACCAGTGGTTCAAAGACCTTCGATAAAGGAGATAACCTTTATGTATCAAGCTCTGTTAAATGTGCTGTAGATCTGTTTGGTTTATCGGATCTTACCAGGGTTGGCGATGATTTCTCTGCAGAGGTTCAAAAGAATCATAAATCTGCAGGTGCAACGGAGTCTCTCTGGGTTAATGGTAGCCCTGTATTTGGAGGAAAAGACGGCGGTATCTTAAGTGATCCAAAGGCAGCAGAGCTTGCTAATCCAATTCACTACATCAATTCATCATCAGCCCCAATGTTACTTATGCACGGAAGTGCTGATAAGGTTGTATCTCCAAGTCAGACTGACCTTCTGTTTCAGGCTTTAAAGAAGAATGATATTGCTTCAGAGCGTTATGTGGTTCAAAATGCAGAACATGGCGGTGAGTATTGGGTACAGGACAAAGTTATGGATATCATCATATCTTTCTTTGACAAGTACTTGAAATAATACCAAAAAGGAGAATAGTGTGAGCATCCGTGAGAATACTGGTTACAGCATATGTCGTACTGCACGAAAGATTCATCAGCATCTTACTTCGTGTTTTAAAGAGTATGGCATAACTCCTGAGCAATGGGTTTCCATAAAGTTTATAGCAGAATCAAGTTCAGAGCTGTCTCAGAAAGAACTTGCTGAACTTCAGGAGAAAGATCAGAACACGGTAAAGGCTATAGTTGACAGACTAACTGATAAAAAGATTGTTGTCAGAAAACAAAATCCAAAGGATGGTCGAGCCTTCTTATTATCTTTGACTGAGCTTGGAAAAACACTATTCTCAAAGATTTCAAAAGTTGATGAAACTTTTATGGACTCAGTTCTTCAGGGAATTTCCCCTGAAGAATTAAATGCTTTTACCAAAGTTTTAAATAAGATTGAGAATAATACTGACCGCTGACAAAAGAGAGAGTTTTTCTACTCTAAATGGTGATTTCTATCTGTATCCTGTCGGGGCCCAGAATACAGCTCTCGTAATAGCCATCTCCTGTTGTTCTTGGGCCACTTACCGTTTCATAACCATTGTCTCTAAGCTTTTCTGTAAAAGCGTCAACTCTTTCTTTGGAACCAACGGAGAAGGCTAGATGAACAAAGCCTAATCTGTTTTCGTCTCTATCTTCTGTATATCTGTCAGGTTTGGTCATAATCTCAAGACGGGCGCCATCTGTGAAAGTCATAAAATATGACATAAAACCTGTATTTTTGTTGTGGTATCTCTCTCCTGATTTTCCATCAAAATAAGTCTCAAAAAATTCTCTGGTTTTCTCAAGATCAGATACATATACCGCTACATGTTCTATTTTCATACTTTCCTCCAGATGACAGGTTTCATAAAGGTTATGCTTTAAATAATATTACTGGTTATTGTTTTCATTTTCCTGAAGCTTTAGCTTCTTTTTAGTCTCAAGTCCTTCATCTGTTACAACCTTAAAGGCTATCAGCCCCACTATCAGCGCTGATACACCGATACCCACGAATGTTGCAGGAAGAGAGTACATCTTTGAGGTAAAGCCGATGACTACAGGTCCTAACAGAATTCCTGAGTAACCTAAGGCATTGATAAAGGCGATAGTGTCATGAACAGGGAA
>JAZRAY010000176.1:0-1875 GCA_045634805.1 Succinivibrio sp.
ATAATCATTTTGTCTGGGATATATTGAATAAGCCACTTAAATACTGATATTTCCATTAAGTTTTCATAAAAAATAACTGCCACACCAAAAAAGATAATGGTGTGGCAGCTATGTCTATGAGTAGTTTGTATAATTGATTAAGGTTAATCAGTTAACTGTAACTGCGACCTTCTTTGCAAGTCTGTTCTGAGCGTATACATATACTGTGCAGGTTCCGGCACCTACTCCGGTTACCTTTCCGCTCTTATCAACTGTCGCAATACTTATGTCACTTGATGCATAGCGGAGCTTAGCAGCATGTCCTGTGGACAATGCCTTTTTCTTTCCGCTCTCCATTTTTACTGAAGCCTTGATATTGGCTGTTCCACCAACGTTTATGGAAACGTTCTTAGTGGAAAGCTTAATATCCTTGGGATTCTTGTACTTTTTACTGTCCTTTCCAGCAAAGTGGGCAGATACGGATTTTCCGATTGCATTGCCACTGCTGTCATAAGCGACAACATACATCTTCATATTCTTGGAGAAGTCAATCTTCTTTCCGCCAATCTTCTTTATGGTTGCCTTGTTTGTCTTAACCTTAGTATTAGCCTTCTTTGGCATATCTTTTCCGCAGTATGTCACATAAACTGCATACTTTGTGGCGCCTTCAACTTTTTCCCAGGAAACTTTGATCTTACCATCCTTCTGAGATATCTTCAGTCCCGGATAGAAACCTTTGATCGGTTCATCCACATATGCAAGTGCATAGGTCGAAAAATCGCTGGAACTAAATGGTATTGTTGTACTTGTTGTTTTTGCCAGAATATCTGACTTACTTGCATGTATTCTGATGATAAAAAATGTTCTGATTACACCCTTAGGTGCATGATACTTTTCAGGCACTTTAAGCTTGAATTTCAGGTCCTTACTTCCGGTATTATTAACTTTTCTGCTGGAATTTCCTACTGTTAGCAGAAGCGACAGATCAAAATATGTTCCGATCTGTGCGTTCTTATTTACTGACTGGGCGGCCTTCTCTGTAAGTGCCTTATCCTCAGCATTAACACTACCGTCAATATTTGTCATCTCAAGAGTCAGGGTTGCCTTCTGTCCTTCTGCAACTGCTGCCTTCTCGGCGTCAGTAAGAACTCCGTCTAGCAGTGCGTCATCGAGACCTTCTACCTCACTTGAAGGCACGTTGTCGGCAGGTTTGAATTCTTCTTTTTTGTCGGTGCCAGTGTCACTGCTTTGACCAGGCTCAACAACGTTAATTTTACAAGTTCCCTTAAAATCTGAATCTTCTTTCAATGTGGTTGTAATCGTTGTTGTTCCTTTTGCGATGGCGGTAACCTTTCCACTACTATCAACAGTCGCAATTGCAGTGTCAGCACTGGAAAAATTGACCCTACCTATATCAACAGCAATATTATAACCACAAGCAAAACGAGGCTCTATCTGTACACTCTGTCCAAGTTCAAGATCCTTACTCTCAGAATGAGAACCACCAAGTCGGATCGTAGCCATGTGTTCTGTGAGCCAAGGAGTTGTCCTAATATGTTGTCTTCCTAAGACCGCTTGGCCTCCGACTTCTCAAAGAGGCTTACCCCAATGCAAAAATCAGAGTGAGACCCCGGCATGACGGCTCTCTTTACAAACGGGCAATTGCATCTTTGCTGGAACAGGAGCAGGATGTGTCTATAATCCGGCAGGAGTGGTTCTGTCCTCAGCCGAAACTGATCCTCTGTGGCGGCGGTCACGTCTCCCGGGAAGTAGCAGCCTTTGCCCACCGGCTGGATTTTTCCGTCACCGTGATGGATGAACGGCCGGAGGCAGTGACCCGGGAACGGTTTCCCTCTGCGGAAAGTCTGATCTGTGATTCCTATGAGAATCTGAATA
>JAZRAY010000177.1:0-1555 GCA_045634805.1 Succinivibrio sp.
CCAACGATAAGTTCCAGAACAGTTGCACCTGCCATACCTGACAGATAGGTCAGTAACAGGTTTTTCTGCAAAGGAGCAGCAACTAGAATCAGTATTATTGCGGCAGAACCGTACATTGTTCGTAAAGGTCCGTTAAGAACACCTTTATCAGTTACAAATCTAAGATTTTTAACAGACAAAAATATAATCTCCCAAATCCAGCCGAAAAATGAATAAGTGAAAAATAGCAGTATCCACTGCCATATTGAGTATGAATACATGATTGCCTCCGGAATTGTCATATTTTAAAGTCCTAAGGACGTTAAAATAGTCTTTCCGCAAGAGCATGTAATATGTTAAAATTCTTTGAGATAAATAATTTTTGCTGCCACCGGGTAGTTTGGGAATGTTCAGTACATTCAGGATGTATCGTTAGGTCTTAGAAGATACATTTCTGAGTGTATTTTTTTGAGGAATAGTAATGAATCCTGTAAAATCATTTAAAAACCTTACATCATTTGAAAAAAAGCTCTGGGGTGTATCATCTGTACTTATTCTCATAAGTTATCTTGCATCTGGTACACAGTCAGCTCTGTCACTTGTAACTTCACTTATAGGATGTATTTGTCTTATACTCCTTGCAAAAGGTGATGTTTTAGGAGAATTGCTGTCGATCATATTCTGTACTCTTTATGCTATAGTATCATTTCAGTACAGATACTGGGGAGAGATGATAACCTATCTATGTATGACGGGACCGGTTTCTGTTATTGCACTTATTACATGGCTTAAAAATCCATACAGTGAAATGGAAGTTAAAGTTCGTGAGGCAAAAGCACGTGATTTCGCGATCATAGCCTGTCTTGGTGTCGCAGTAACAGTAGTCTTTTATTTTATACTTGCACGTTTTAATACTCCAAATCTGTTTTGGAGTACATTATCTATATTTACCAGTTTTATGGCTTCAAGTCTTTCTGTTATCAGAAGCAGATATTATGCTGTGTGGTATGCATTAAATGACATAGTACTTATCATACTCTGGGTACTTGCATCTATAGAAGACATCAGGTATCTTCCGATGATTATGTGTTTCATTGTATTCTTTGCAAATGACATCTACGGATTTGTTCAGTGGTCCAGGATGCAGAAAAGACAGGCAGAATAGGCAGAAAGAGGGCTGTTATGAATATGAGAAAAGCGACAATTGCAGATTTAAAGATACTGACAGAGATAGAAGCTGAATGTTTTCCTCCAGCAGAAGCTGCAAAAGAAGAGGATATCAGAAAAAGACTGGAAATATATCCTGATCGATTCTGGCTTCTTGAAGTAGACAGTAAGGTGGTATCGTTTATTGATGGCATGACTACGGATGAGACAGATCTGAGAGATGAAATGTTTGAGGATGCAAGCCTTCATGATCCAAATGGCAAATGGCAGATGATATTTGGACTTAACACACTTCCTGCATACAGAGAAAAAGGCTATGCGGCTGAACTTATAAAAAAGCTTCTTAATGATTCTAAAGAAGAGGGAAGAGCAGGTGCTGTACTTACTTGTAAGACCCATCTTGTTGATT
>JAZRAY010000178.1:0-3760 GCA_045634805.1 Succinivibrio sp.
AAGAGGTAATGTAATGGCTGAAAATTTGACTGTTGCAAGACCTTATGCTGAAGCTGCTTTTTCTTTCGCTGTTGATGAGAAAAAACTGGATGAGTGGCAGTGTATGCTTCAGGCTCTGTCTGAAGCCTATAAAAATGATTACTTTAGAGATCATTTGAAACTAGCTGCAAATTCATCTGCTGCGGCCGACAGTCTTATTTCGCTGTTAAAGCCTGCTAATCTCATTGATGAACATGGTGAGAATTTCGTAAAGATTCTTGGTGAAAACAATCGTTTCGAAGTTCTTCCTGATATCTATGATGAATTCGTAAGATTGAGACAGAAACACGATAAGTGTATTTCCGCTCAGCTTATATCCGCAAGAGCTTTTGCTGAAAGCGAAATAAAACTGATAAAGGATAAACTGGCAAAGAAATACGACTGTACCGTAACCATAGAGCAGATTATCGATAAGGACCTTATCGGTGGTGCCGTTCTAAAGGTTGGCGACAAAGTTATCGATGCTAGTGTAAGGACAAGTTTAAAGAACCTGTCTTCAACCCTCAGATAAGAAAGAGGATAAATAATGCAACTTAATTCAACTGAAATTGCTGATTTAATCAAACAAAGGATCCAGCAATTTAAAGTTGTGACAGAAGCTCGTGATGAGGGTACTATCGTTTCTGTTAACGACGGTATCGTAAGAATTCATGGTCTGTCCAACGTTATGCAGGGCGAAATGCTTGAGTTTGGTGGCGACCTATACGGTCTGGCATTGAACTTAGAGCGTGATTCTGTTGGTGCTATTGTTTTAGGACCATACGGTGAACTTTCAGAAGGCATGACTGTACATAGTACCGGTCGTATTCTTGAAGTTCCTGTTGGAAATGAATTGCTTGGAAGAGTTGTTAACTCTTTGGGTGCTCCAATTGATGGTAAGGGACCAATTAACTGCAATACCTACTATCCTGTAGAAAAAATTGCTCCAGGTGTTATTGCACGTCAGAGTGTTTCTCAGCCTATTCAGACAGGTTATAAAGCCGTTGACTCAATGGTTCCAATCGGACGTGGTCAGCGTGAGCTTATCATTGGAGACCGTCAGACAGGTAAAACTGCCTTAGCGATTGATACTATTATCAATCAGGTTAAATATGGCGTTCGTTGTATTTATGTTGCTATTGGACAGAAAGCTTCTACTATCGCTTCAGTAGTTAGAAAGCTTGATGAAGAAGGTGCTCTATCAAACACTATCGTTGTAGTTGCATCAGCTTCTGATACTGCAGCTCTGCAGTACATTGCTCCATATGCAGGCTGTGCAATGGGTGAGTTCTTCATGGATAACGGCGAAGATGCTCTGATTATCTATGACGACCTATCAAAGCACGCTGTGGCTTATCGTCAGATTTCACTGCTGCTACGTCGTCCTCCAGGGCGTGAAGCTTTCCCAGGTGACGTTTTCTACTTACACTCACGTCTGTTAGAGCGTGCATCACGTGTTAACGCTGAGTATCTGGAGAAGATGTCAGGTGGTAAGATTGTTGGAAAGACCGGTTCTCTAACCGCACTGCCAATTATTGAAACACAGGCTGGTGACGTTTCAGCATTCATTCCTACCAACGTAATTTCTATTACAGACGGTCAGATCTTCTTGACTACCAGCTTATTCAACTCTGGTATCAGACCTGCTGTAGATCCTGGTATTTCAGTGTCACGTGTGGGTGGTGCTGCACAGACCAAGATTATGAAGAAATTATCTGGTGGTATCCGTACCGCTCTGGCTCAGTACCGTGAGCTTGCAGCTTTCGCTCAGTTCTCATCAGATCTTGATGACGCAACCCGTAAGCAGCTAGACCATGGTCAGAAGGTTACCGAGTTGATGAAGCAGAATCAGTATGCTCCACTAACTGTTGCAGAGCAGGCACTTGTAATTTTTGCTGCTGAAAGAGGATTCTTAGAGGATGTTGACCTGTCAAAGGTTCTAAGCTTTGAAAAGGCTCTTCTCGAGTTTGCTCATTCTAAATATGATTCATTGATTAAGGATATTGATGCAAAGCCTGATTATTCAGATGATGTTGCTAACAAGCTATCTGATTTAATCAAAGACTTTAAATCAACACAGACTTTCTAGGAGCTCTTAAATGGCAGGTGCAAAGGAAATACGTACTAAGATAGCTTCTGTGCAGAATACACAGAAGATTACTAGTGCTATGCAGATGGTAGCCGCCTCTAAGATGCGCAAGGCTCAGGAAAAAATGAGCCAGTCTCGCCCTTATTCAAAAGGTCTTTACGACATTATTGGTCATATTGCAGCCTCACATTCTGAGTTCCATCATCCATTCATGGAATCAAGAGCTGTTAAGAATGTGGGCTTTATTATCGTCTCAACTGACCGTGGTCTGTGTGGCGGTCTTAACATTAACCTGTTCCGTAAGGTTATTCAGAAGATGAATGAATTCAAGGAGCAGAACATTAACGTTAAGCTTGCATTACTAGGCTCAAAGGCCAGTGGATATTTCAACAGAGACGGCTTTGAAGTACTCGCTTCACATTCTGGATTTGGTGATGATCCTCAGCCAGAAAAGCTTGTTGGTGCTATCAAGGTTATGACTGATGCTTATCTGAATGGCGAATTAGATGCCATTTATATAGCAAATAATGTCTTTAAGAATACTATGGTTCAGATCCCTGAATGTGAACAGCTTCTTCCTCTTGTTCCTTCACAAGATCAGGAAGTAAAGAAGCACCACTGGGATTACTTATATGAGCCAGAACCAGAGGCAATTTTAAAGGTCGTACTTGACCGTTATGTAATGCAGATGGTTTATCAGGCTGTTTTAGAGAATCTTGCTTCAGAACAGGCTGCACGTATGGTTGCAATGAAAGCTGCAACTGATAATGCAGAGACTCTGGTAAGTGATTTACAGCTTGAGTATAACAAGGCAAGACAGGCAGGTATTACGATGGAGCTAAATGACATCGTATCTGGTGCATCAGCGGTTTAAAAATTAAGAGGAATTAAAAATGGCTGAAACTTCAAGTCGTGCTGGTGAGAAAGGTACAATCGTACAGATCATTGGCGCTGTTGTTGACGTTGAATTCCAGGAAGGTCATATTCCAGAGCTTTATGACGCTCTGGAGGTAAAGGGCGATGGTAAGCATCGTTCAGACCTAGTTCTTGAGGTTCAACAGCAGATTGGCGGTGGTGTGGTACGCTGCATTGCCATGGGTTCTTCTGACGGTTTGAGCAGAGGAATTGAGGCTGTAAATACTGGTGCCGGTGTTAAGGTTCCAGTTGGTCGTGAGACTCTAGGACGTATTATGAACGTTTTAGGTCAGCCTGTAGATGAGAGAGGTCCTATCGGACAGAAAGAGGATTGGGAAATTCACCGTCCAGCTCCTACCTATGCTGAGCAGTCATCAACTACAGAAATTCTGGAAACCGGTATTAAGGTTATGGACCTTATCTGCCCATTTGCTAAGGGTGGTAAAGTTGGTCTGTTCGGTGGTGCCGGTGTGGGTAAGACAGTTAACATGATGGAGCTTATCAATAACATTGCTAAGGCTCACTCAGGTCTATCTGTATTTACCGGTGTGGGTGAGCGTACTCGTGAGGGTAACGACTTCTACCACGAAATGCAGGAATCAAAGGTTATCGATAAGGTATCAATGATTTACGGTCAGATGAACGAGCCTCCAGGGAACCGTCTGCGTGTTGCTCTGACTGGTCTGACTGTTGCAGAGAAGTTCCGTGACGAAGGTCTGGATGTGCTTCTGTTCATCG
>JAZRAY010000179.1:0-2436 GCA_045634805.1 Succinivibrio sp.
ACGGCAGCAAAAAACTAATCTGCTAATGTTCTTCAGCAAAAACATTTTTTTCATGGCTCATATTTGAAATTAACTTAACAGAATCGGCATATTTATCGGGAAGATTATCCATTTTTTATATACGCTCCGTGTCCGTAAACAACGTAAACTAAAAAAAAGATCTAAAATTCCTTGACCTATCTCAAATATAATATATAATGTATCTCGTTTTGAAATATGGGGTTATAGCTCAGTTGGGAGAGCGCTTGCATGGCATGCAAGAGGTCATCGGTTCGATCCCGATTAGCTCCACCATTTCAAGATCCCTTAGTGGGGGTATAGCTCAGTTGGGAGAGCATCTGCTTTGCAAGCAGAGGGTCATCGGTTCGATCCCGTTTACCTCCACCATTTCATATCCTTCTGTGGGGGTATAGCTCAGTTGGGAGAGCATCTGCTTTGCAAGCAGAGGGTCATCGGTTCGATCCCGTTTACCTCCACCATCCATTACATTCAAATATTAATTTGTTGCGCAATATCTCAATTTATAAATTACGCATTGTGATTTGTGTTGATATAATCTTACGGCTTTAAAACTAAAATAATCTTACAGGGGTATTTGTTTTCTTTAGCAATATGCTGAAGTTTATATCTATTACCAATGCTCCCTGTCCAGAATTGACTACGTTATTAAAGAAATATAGCAACTTTGGATCTCATCATAATTCAGAGCTCTGCGCGGTCGGTGATTTAACAGGAGGTGCGAAATACCTTCTCATTGTTATAAAGAGACTGTATTTTCGCAAATACATATGAATTTTAAGATTTCATCTTTAGCTTTAACTGTTGCATGTTCACTTGCTATCTTCAGCGTTCAGGCAGAAGATCTTATGGATATCTACAAAGAAGCACTTCAAAAAGATACCGAGCTAAATCAGGCTAAGGCGAATGCTGATGCTGCTCATGCTGGTATTTCACAGGCAACAGCAGCCCTTTTACCTCAGATTGATGTTGTAGGCTCTCTAACTAAAACCCGCACAAATTATGTAAAGGCATCGACATATGAAGGAAGAGCCAGCAACAAAGTAGCTTCAGCAGGTGCCACCCTGTCTCAGGCAATCTGGAGACACTCCAGCTGGGTTAACCGTTCAATTGCAGAGAAAACTGCTACCCTAAATGATCTTGCATATGCTGATGCGCAGCAGAATTTAATTCTGAGAGTAAGCACAGCATATTTCAATGTTCTGAATGCAGCTGAAACACTAAAATACCAGCAGGCAAACAATCAGGCACTTAAAAGACAGCTTGATGAGGCAGAGAAAAGACTTAATGTTGGTCTTATTGCAGAAACCGATAAGCTAGAAGCTCAGGCTGCTTATGACTTATCAACTGCAAGTGTTATTTCTGCTGAAAATGCTCTGATTAACTCATATGAGCAGATTAGAATTCTTACCGGAAATACAGTCACAGCTAATCAGCTTTCAGAGCTTGATATTACAAAATTTGATACTCCTAAGGTAAATGAGACTCTTCAGAGACTTATCAAAAGAGCAGAAGAGAATAACATTGCCCTACAGGAAGCTGTTGTTTCCCGTGATATAGCTAAGGACAACATTACCCTGGCAAGAACCGGTCACGAACCAACTCTTGATTTCAATGCGAATATCCAGACTGCTTATACCGACTACAGCCACGAGAATCCAACACCAGGTTGGGTTGATAATAATTCCTGGTCTAAGTCTGTAGGACTTACTCTGAATATTCCTATTTATCATGGCGGAGAAACTTCTGCAGCTGTAGATAAGGCAACTGCAAACTATGTTGCTCAGTCAGAGGCTCTTGAAAAGGCTCACAGATCATTACTGACAAACGTGAATAACAGCTACAACAATGTTAATGCAGCTATCAGTAAAGTTACAGCCTACAAGAACACTGTTGCTTCAGCAAAATCTGCTTTAGATGCAACTATTGCTGGCTATGATGTAGGTACACGTACAATGACTGACGTACTTGATGCTACACAGAACCTTTATAATGCAATGCAGCAGTCAGCTCAGTCACGTTATGACTATATCCTGGCAAGACTTAACCTGATGTATACTCAGGGTGATCTTAAGGTTGAACATATCAACCAGATTAACAACAGTCTTGTAAAGAAATAATCTATTTCAGAAGATTCATTCCCAAAGGAGAACTCTATAGTTCTCCT
Organism: Succinivibrio sp.; assembly: GCA_045634805.1. Lineage (GTDB taxonomy): Bacteria > Pseudomonadota > Gammaproteobacteria > Enterobacterales > Succinivibrionaceae > Succinivibrio. Next base: position 2,186 of record JAZRAY010000179.1, read on the forward strand.
TTGTTTTGTCAAAAATACTCCCCTGACCTCTTCAACAGATACAATTCATTTAAAGAATCACCTCGGCCAAATTCTGCATACAGGATAGGACCTTTCCGCTATTTATAGTAAATAATCAAAGAAATAATGAAAAGTCAGAGCTCGTTTCTCATCAGATACGAATTGAACTAGGAACAGATAGATTGAGAAAATAATTAAAAGACTTGAGGAAAGTAAAACTCCTCGCAAAGAGGAGTTTTACAGCAATTCGA
>JAZRAY010000180.1:0-2269 GCA_045634805.1 Succinivibrio sp.
TTCTACATGGTGGATGCTATAGGACTCGAACCTATGACCCTCTGCTTGTAAGGCAGATGCTCTAACCAGACTGAGCTAAGCATCCGTAGAAAGTGAGTGCATTATAATGGGTGAATTGAGATATGGCAAGCGTTATTTTTAATATTTTTTTTAGATAAACAAACAAAAGGCATATATTAGCTGTTTATCAACTCAAAATTTTTTTTAGTTTTTTTTGTTCTTTCTTTAATCCAGTCCACAAAATTAAATTACTCTGCCCCAATAAAATGCAAATTTAATGAATAACAAAAGCTTTATACACATTAGTGTATAATTTCAGCGTTCACATGAACTTTAGCTTCTTTTTAAGCAGCTAAATCTTTCTTTTCATGGCAGGTTCACTGCCTTTAATTAGGTTAAGTCAAATATCATGAGTAACGCATTAACAAAAACCGAATTTAATTTCCCAGGTCAGAAAAGTGTTTATCACGGTAAGGTAAGAGACGTTTACAACATCAATGATGAAATGCTGGTTATGGTAGCAACCGACAGAATTTCTGCTTTTGACGTTGTTCTACCAGAGGGAATTCCATACAAAGGACAGATGCTAAACCAGATTGCAGCAAAATTCCTTGATGCAACTACTGATATTTGCCCTAACTGGAAGATCGCTACTCCAGATCCAATGGTTTCTGTTGGTATCATGTGTGAAGGCTTCCCTGTAGAGATGATCGTTCGCGGCTACCTATGCGGCAGCTCATGGAGAGCATACAAGAGCGGTGTTAGAGAGATCTGTGGTGTTAAGCTACCTGAGGGTATGAAGGAGAATCAGAAATTCCCTGAGCCAATCATTACTCCTACCACCAAGGCTGAATTAGGCCTTCATGACGAAGATATTTCAAAAGAACAGATTTTAGAAAGAGGTCTTGCAACTCCTGAGGAGTATGCATTACTAGAGAAGTACACACTTGCTCTATTCAAGCGTGGTACCGAGATTGCTGAAAAGAGAGGTCTAATCCTTGTTGATACCAAGTACGAGTTTGGTAAGCACAAGGGAACCATCTACCTGATGGACGAAATCCATACTCCAGATTCAAGCCGTTACTTCTATAAGGATGGTTATCAGGAGAGATTTGAGAAGGGCGAGCCTCAGAAGCAGCTATCAAAGGAATTCGTTCGTGAGTGGCTGATGGACAACGGCTTCCAGGGCAAGGCTGGTCAGAGCGTTCCAGAGATGACACCTCAGATTGTTGAATCAATCTCAAATCGTTACCTAGAGCTTTTCGAGAACATTACCGGTGAGAAGTTCGAGAAATCAGAGAACACTGACATTGCAGCAAGAATTGAAAAGAACGTTAACGAGTTCTTAAAGAACAAGTAACAGTCCTAACACAATGATTTTAAAGAGGTGCAAAAATGCACCTCTTTTTGTTTATCAGGATATATTCTCAAGATTTCTTGTCAGAACCTTGTAGGTAATATCCATAGCTTTTGACAGATCCTCTCTGGAGATATTCAGAGGAGGATTAAAGTAAAGAGTATCCCCTATTGGTCTTAACAGCAGACCTTCCTTAAGAGCATCCTGATATATTCTGTATCCAAGTCTTAAAGAAGACGGGAATCTCTCCTTTGTAGTCTTATCCTTCACAATCTCCATTACATTAATAAGACCGATACTTCTTACCTGACCAACATTTTCAAGTGAAGAGAATCTCTGGGCAAATGAGTCACTTAACCACTGAGCTGTTTCACCGGCTTTTTCAATGATATGGTCTCGTTTTAGGATTCTGATAACACTGAGTGCACAGGCGCATGCTAAAGGATTGCCTGCATAAGTATGGGAGTGGAGGAAAGCCTTACCCTCAGAGTATTCACCTAAAAAGGCTTCATAAACCTGATCAGTTACACCAACTACAGACATAGGCATATAACCGCCAGTAATAGCCTTGGACATACACATCAGATCAGGTGTAATTCCAGCATGATCACAGGCAAACCATTTACCTGTTCGACCAAAGCCAGTAGCAATCTCATCTGCAATTAAAAGCACACCATGCTTTTTGCACAGATCACTTAAGAACTTAAGGTATTCAGCAGGATATATTCTCATTCCACCAGCGCCCTGAAGCAGAGGCTCAACAATCAGAGCACAGAGTTCAGAACCATGCTCCTGGAAAACCTTCTCTGCTCTCTCCATACATTTATGAGGATAATCCTCAGGATGTAAAAACAGATCGGGAGCTTCAATATGGATGTTATCCATCATCATTGGCTTATACATCAGATTATA
>JAZRAY010000181.1:0-11474 GCA_045634805.1 Succinivibrio sp.
AGAGTGATTTTTCAGCCAGCTGAAGAAGCTCCTGGTGGTGCAGGAAAACTGATTGAAGCAGGAGCACTTAATGATGTTAAGGCAATTTTCGGCATTCACAGTGCACCGATTTATGATGTAGGAACAGTGGGTATCACAGCAGGACCAACTCATGCGGCTGTCGAGAAATTTGAGCTGACCTTTGAAGGCACCGGCACCCATGCGGCTCATCCTAATCTGGGCCAGGATACCATTCTCATCGCCTCTCACTTTATAAGCGCAGTACAGAGCATTGTCTCCCGTGAGATTGATCCTGTTGATTCGGCTGTTGTTTCCATTACCCATATTCAGGCAGGAAACACCTGGAATGTAATTCCTCAGAGTGCATTTTTAGAAGGAACCATCAGAACCTATACAAAAGAATCAAGAGCTAAAGCCAAAAAGCGCTTTGAAGAAATCGCACAGGGTATCGCAGGTACCTTCGGTATCAGAGTTGATATCAGATGGACTGTTGAAATTCCTGCAACCTTCAATGACACAGAGCTTGAAAAGCTTGCCAGAAAGGCTGCATGGGAGGAAGGCTTTAAGATTGAAGATGCACCTCGTTCCTTAGGCGGAGAGGATTTCAGTCTGTATCAGGAGAAAATCCCTGGCTTCTTTACCCTTATAGGTACAGGTAAATCCTATCCAAATCACAATCCGAAATTCAAGGTTGATCCAAACGCTTTATTCCCTGCCTCAAGATATGTGGCCAATCTTGTAACAAGCTATCTGGAGGCAGTCTGATGCAGAACAGCACTCCGATTATCCGCTTTGAGAATATCTCAAGAACCTATAGCCAGAACGGAACCATTGTACATGCCTTAAACAATATTTCCTTTGATATTGAAAAAGGAGATATCTTCGGTCTTATAGGCTCATCAGGTGCCGGTAAATCAACTCTTTTAAGAATGATTAACGCACTTGAAACACCAACCTTTGGCAGGGTTCTGGTAAACAACACTGATATCAACTCTCTCTCAGCTAAGAAGCTCTCTTTATTAAGAAAGGATATTGGCATCATCTTCCAGGACTTCAATCTGCTTGAGTCAAAGAACGTCTATGACAATGTGGCAATTCCTCTGATTTTAAAACACACTCCTAAAAACGAGATAAATCAGAGAGTAAATGAGCTTTTAAAGTTCGTCGGACTTGAGGATAAGGCAAAGTCATTCCCAAAGGAGCTCTCAGGTGGACAGAAACAGCGAGTCGGTATAGCACGAGCACTTGCCACAAAGCCTTCTGTACTGCTGTGCGATGAGGCTACATCCGCCTTAGATCCCAATACCACAGAATCTATTCTTGAGCTTTTATTAAGAGTCAACCGCGAGCTTGATGTAACCATTATCTTTGTTACTCATACCATCCGTGTGATCCAGAAGATCTGCAACAAGGTAGCAATTTTAAATAACGGTGAGCTTGTAGAGCACGGAAATGTAATAGATGTGTTCTCAAATCCAAAGAGCGACATCGCCAAAAGCTTTGTGCAGACCATTATTCCAAGCAGAATTCCTCAGGGAATACTGGACGAGCTCAACAGATACCATGACTACTACAAGCTCATCAGAATCTTTTTCTATGCGGAAAATGCAACTGACGATGTTATCTGGCAGATCAACAACAAGCTTAATGTTCATACCAACGTAATGTTTGCATCTGTAACAGAAATACAGGGACTGGTGCTGTCCATCATTACTCTGCAGATAACCGGAAATGAGGATGATTATAAGAGAGCTACAGACTATATCAGATCAAAAAACATAAGCTTTGAGGAGATTACACTATGAAAGAGCTATTGATTCAGTTGTTCGGTATAACCTCAGAGCAGCTTATTCTCTGCGCCAATCAGACTCTGTACATGGTGTTTGTATCTCTGTTTTTAGGCTCAGTCATCGGCTTTATCCTGGCTTTTATTCTGGTTTTAACCAAAAAGAACGGACTTAAGGAAAACAGAATCATATTTACCCTTACAAGTACCGTAATAAACTGCCTGAGATCAATTCCGTTTGTGATTCTCCTGGTATTCATACTTCCTGTCACCAAGGCAATTGTTGGTACCAGAATCGGAACAACTGCAGCGCTGGTTCCTCTGATTACCTTTATAAGTCCATATCTGGCAAGACTGTTTGAGAACTCTCTTTTAGAGGTTAAATCAGGAATTATTGATGCAGCCAAAGCCATGGGAGCAAACACTCTTCAGATCATCTTCTATTTCTGGCTTCCAGAGGCCAAAGGCTCACTGATTCTGTCAGTTACTATCGGCGCGATTTCACTTTTAGGTGCAACCGCCATGGCAGGTGTAATCGGTGCAGGCGGTATCGGTGATCTTGCCCTGACCTACGGCTACGAAAGAATGAATTCACCGCTGATGCTCTTTACTGTAATTGTCCTAATCATATTTGTTCAGGCAATTCAGTCAGTCGGAAACTATTTTGCAAAGAAATCTAAACGTATATAAACATATAATGGAGTTAATTATGAAAAAGTTAGTAATTTCAGCACTGCTCTCAGCAGCACTTGTATCTAATACATACGCTTTTGATGAGTCTCATCCAACACTTACCTTCAGTAAGTCTCAGGGCCCTTACTCAGAGCTTTTCATCTCTGGTGTACAGCCTATTCTTGAAAAACAGGGATACACTGTAAAGGGAATTGATTTATCAGATCTGCTGCAGGCTGATCTTGCATTAAATGAAGGTGAGGTTGATTTCAACGTTGAACAGCACACCGCATATCTTGAGAATTTCAATAAGACTCAGGATGGACATCTGGTTCCACTAACCCCTATTCCAACAGTACCTGCTGGTATCTATCCTGGTGCCAAAAAGGATCTTACCGAGATTAAGGATGGTGACACCATTGCTGTACCAAACGATGCCTCAAATACAGCAAGAGCCTATAACATTCTGCAGAAGCTAGGCTGGATTAAGCTTGATCCGAAGGTTGATCCATCAAAGGTTACCAAGCTTAATATCATTGAAAATCCATTCAACCTTGAGTTTGTGGAAATGAAGTCACTTAACATTCCTGCTGTTGCAACCGACTTTGCCTATGTAGTAATTACCGGCTCTGTTGTATACAACGCAAAGGTACCACCAGAGTCAGTTCTGGCACAGGAAGACATTGCTCCTCACCTGCTGCTTCAGCTTGTAGTTCAGGAGAAGGACAAGGATTCTGTATGGGCTAATGATATTAAGAAGGCTTACCAGTCAAAGGAATTTGACAGCTATCTTCAGAAAAACAATACCGGCCTATGGTATGTTCCAAAGTACTAATATCTAGAAAAGACTGATTAGGAGAATGAGTGTCATCCACTCATTCTCTTTTATGATTTGATTAGAAAACAGCGATTGAATAATCAGCATCAAAGCTCTGGCCAGATGAAAGCTTCTGCTCTTTGTATTTCTGATCAAGACTGCCCTCAAAGCCCTTGTCATCAGCTCTGCCAATCCAAGGCTCAAGACAGATGAAAGGAGCATTCTTCTTGGTGGCTGACCAGATACCAAATGAAGGGAAGCCCTTGGCATCAAGAGTAATGTAAGGAGTCTTGTCGCTATAGCACAAAGAGACCTTCTCTACCTCGTACTCATCAAAGATCAGAGCATCATTGTCAAACATGCTCTCCTTAATCTTAAAATAGCCGTTATCTGTTGAAAGCTTATATACAGAACTGTTATCAACAGTGCCTTCAGCAGGATCAAGAAGCTTATAGGATACAGCTGATTTTCCTTCAAAATGAAGATAATAGTCCTCTTTAGAATCTGATGTACCTAAAGCAGGAACATTGAATGCCGGATGTCCGCCGATTGAGAAATACATGGTATCAGAACCGGTATTTACAACCTTCCAGATGACACGAACCTTGTTACCCTCAAGCTTGTGCTTAATAATCAGTTCAAAATCAAAAGGATATACCTTTAAAGTTTCAGCATTAGACTTTAGTGAAAATACAATCTCATCATCAGTCTTTGAAACCAGAGTAAAATCAAGATCACGTGCAAAGCCGTGCTGACCAAGCGAATACTGCTTGCCCTGATAGGTGTAGGTGTTGTTTCTTACCTTTCCGACAATTGGAAACAGTACAGGAGCATGGCGTCCCCAGTAGGCCTTATCAGCATTCCATAGAACCTCACGTCCCTTTTTCCTGTCAAAGACAGATGAAAGCTGAGCGCCTGACTTATCAACACCGATTTTTAGAAATTCGTTCTCAATATATTCCATACGATAGTCCTTATTTTTATTTGTCTGAATTATTTTGCATCATTTACACAAAAAAATGAATTGCTAATAGAAAATCAGGAGAACTTTACCTTTTTGAGGCATATAAAAAAACAAAACCCGCTACCAGAAATTATCCGGTAACGGGTCGTATAAATAAGAGCACTGAATCATTCAGTGCCCAAATCTATATTACTGCTTGTTTGCAGCAGCGAAAGCAGCTGCCATAGCAGTAGTTGTAGGCTCAGCAGCCTGCTGATTTACAGACTCTAAAGCTTCCTTCTCCTCAGCCTCGTCCTTAGCACGAACTGATAGAGAAATCTGGCGGGTCTTACGATCAACGCTTACGAACTTAGCCTCGATTACATCGCCTTCCTTAGCAACAGTGGTAGCGTCCTCAACACGGTCACGTGATAGGTCAGCTGCCTTGATGTAGCCGGTGATGCCATCAGCTAACTCTAGGGTAACGCCGCGTGCATCAACAGCAATAACCTTGCCTGATACAACAGCACCCTTACGGTGAGCTGAAACGTAATCTGCAAATGGATCCTCAGAGATCTGCTTTAGACCTAGAGAAATACGCTCTCTCTCTGGATCAACCTGTAGAACGATAGCGGTAATCTCGTCACCCTTCTTGAAGTTGCGAACAGCTTCTTCACCTGACTGCTGCCAAGAGATGTCAGATAGGTGAACTAGACCATCGATACCACCGTCTAAGCCGATGAAAATACCGAAGTCAGTGATTGACTTGATCTTACCGGTTACCTTCTCGCCCTTTGAGTGAGACTCAGCGAACTCTACCCATGGGTTAGGCTTGCACTGCTTTATGCCTAATGTAATGCGACGTCGCTCTTCATCTAGCTCTAGAACCTTAACCTGAACCTTATCACCTACTGATACAATCTTAGATGGGTGAGTATTCTTGTTGGTCCAATCCATCTCTGAAACGTGAACTAAGCCTTCAACGCCATCAGCGATCTCAACGAAGCAGCCGTAATCAGTTAGGTTGGTTACCTTGCCTTCGATCATTGAGTCAACTGGGAAGCGAGCTGCGATGTTTGCCCATGGATCTTCACCAAGCTGCTTTAAGCCTAGAGATACACGTGAACGATCGCGGTCGAACTTAAGTACCTTAACGGTAACTTCTTCACCAACCTGAACAATCTCTGAAGGGTGCTTTACACGCTTCCATGCCATATCAGTGATGTGTAGTAAGCCGTCAACACCACCTAAGTCTACGAATGCACCGTAGTCAGTTAAATTCTTAACGATACCGGTTACAGTCTGACCCTCAGCTAGATTTGCAAGTACGCTCTCACGATCTGCTGAATTCTCAGTCTCGATAACAGCACGACGTGAAACAACAACGTTGTTGCGCTTCTGGTCTAACTTGATAACCTTGAACTGCTGCTCTTTGCCTTCGATGTGTGAAGTATCACGTACTGGACGTACATCTACTAATGAGCCTGGTAAGAAAGCACGGATGCCACCTAACTGAACGGTGAAGCCACCCTTAACCTTACCATCGATAACACCGATAACAGTCTCGTTCTTGTTAAATGCGTCTTCAAGCTTGATCCAAGCTTCGTTACGCTTTGCCTTTTCGCGAGATACCTGAGTCTCACCGTCGCCTGATTCTACAGACTCTAAAGCTACGTCTACTTCGTCACCAACCTGAACTTCGATTTCACCCTGAGCATTGTAGAACTGCTCCTCAGGAATAGCAGACTCTGACTTTAGACCAGCGTCTACGATTACGAAGCCGTTGTTAATTGCTACTACAGTAGCCTTGATCATTGAACCAGGACGTGTTTCAACATTCTGTAATGACTCTTCGAAAAGTTGTGCAAATGATTCCATTAAGGTTTCCCAATAAAGCCCCGAAGCATCATGCTTTAGGGGGTTGTAAAAAATATGCCGTCATCCATGACAGCACAACAAAAAAAATTCTTTAATTAAATGTCAAACTTTAGTGCAGTCTTTGACATTATGTACTCTGCTGCGGTTCTGAATACTTCTTCGATATTCATATCTGAAGAATCAATAATCAGAGCATCATCAGCAGGCTTTAAAGGAGCAACAGGACGGTTTCTGTCTCTGTCGTCTCGCTCTTTAATCTCTGCAAGAACAGTGTCAAAATCAGCAGTCTTACCTTTAGACTCAAGCTGTAGACATCTGCGCTTTGCTCTTACTTCAGCACTTGCATCAAGGAAAATCTTTACCTGTGCCTTAGGGAACACAACAGTACCCATGTCTCTGCCATCAGCAACCAGACCAGGTTCCTTTAAGAACTGACGCTGACGATCAAGCAGTGCCTGTCTTACGGATGGATAAGCAGCTACCTTGCTGGCATTGTTTCCTGCCTCCTCGGTTCTGATAGCTAATGAAACATCTTCACCACCTAAAAGAACGTGGACACCGTCATCCATACATTCAAATGACAGATTTAAAAGCTTGGCTTCCTGAACAACTGACTCCTCATCAAACAGAGCCAGACCAGCCTTGCGAACAGCATAACCAAGTACTCTGTAGATTGCGCCAGAATCAAGTAGATCAAAATCCAAAGCCTCAGCAAGACGACGGGTTAACTCACCCTTGCCTGCGCCACCAGGGCCATCAACAGTAATTACAATTGCATCTGACATTGAGATCATCCTTAAATCTAAGGTCTGTATTATACATTAAACTTTTGCAAATACCATATAAAAAAGCTTTTTTTAGCATTTTTAGAGAAAAAAAGTCCCTTTTTAGGTATCTGAACAAATACCGGGAGCTAATTTAGCATTAAATTCTTTTATTTACTAGCTTTAACTACTAGAAAAGAAAGTGTTTTTCAGGTTTTGTTTAAGTCACAAGACAAAAACAGGTTTTAATAATGGCAATATCCTGTAAAAACATGTCAAAAGTGATATTTAATGTTAGTTTGCGATGATGATATCAGTGCCTAAAGATGTTATACTGCACTGCATTAAAGATTACCAAACAGAAAAAGGCTGAAAATACAGCCTTATATATTTGAAATTCTATAGGAATAACGTTGACTACAAAACTTGTTCAGGGACCAGTAGGAAAACTCCCATCTAAATTCGGTCAGTTTAATATTGTCGTATTCAAGGAAGATGATTTTCTGGATCACGCTGTTATATTCAAGGGTGATCTGAGAACCGGCGAGCCTGTACTTTGCAGAATCCATTCAGAATGTCTTACAGGTGATGCATTGGGTTCATTAAGATGTGACTGCGGTTTCCAGCTTGAGGCTGCCTTAAGAGCAATTGAAAAGGAAGGCCGCGGTGCTCTTCTTTATATGCGTCAGGAAGGCAGAGGCATCGGTCTTTTCAACAAGATCAGAGCCTATCAGCTTCAGGATCAGGGCGTTGATACCGTGGATGCGAATGTTCGTTTGGGCTTCCCTGCTGATGCAAGAAAGTATGAGGCATGTTCACAGATTATGAAGAATATGGGATTTGATAAGGTTATTCTTATGACCAACAATCCTGCCAAGATTCATGATATCGAACAGCACGGAATTACAGTTGTGGACAGAAAGCCTATTGAATACGGCAGAAATGAATACAACGAGTTCTATCTTGATACCAAAGAGCAGAGAATGGGACATCTGCTTCACCATCAGGATTAACGAATCATTAAAAACCCGCTTATAAAAGCGGGTTTATTGTATCTGAAACCTTTCTGATTAAGAGATTGACTCTTTTAGTTCCTCGTGAGTACTGACCTCATCACTCTCCTCAGTCTCTTCCTTATCTGCCATATTGGCAAAGATTGTAGCAATAATGGTACCTGAGATATTGTGCCATACTGAGAAAATAGCGCCAGGAACAGCAGCAATCGGATCAACGGCACCGGTCATGGCAAGCTTGTTGGCAAGAGCTACAGACAGACCTGAGTTCTGCATACCGATTTCGATAGCAAGAGTCTTTTTCTGAGCAAGCTTCATTCTGAAAAGCTTAGCAAGTGAATAGCCGAATACATAGCCTAAACAGTTATGCAGAACAACTACTGCAAAGATCAGAAGTCCGGTTGTAGCCAGACGCTCAGCACTTGATGCAACTACTGCTGCAACAATTGAAATGATTGCAAATACACTTACCATTGGCATACATACAACCACCTTTGAGACAGCATTTCTGAACATGAAGTTTAAAAATACGCCGGCAATAACTGGCAGAATCACAATCTGAATGATAGAGACAAACATTGAGTAAGGATCAATGTTAATCCACTGACTTGCAAAGAAATAGAATAAAGCTGGAGTTACAACAGGAGCTAATAGAGTTGTACATGCTGTAATGGTAACTGACAGTGGAACATCACCCTTTCCGATAAAGGACATTACATTTGATGCGGTACCGCCAGGACAGCAGCCGACCAGCATTACGCCTGATGCAATCTCAGGAGGCAGATTCAGGAAAATAACCAGCGCAAATGCCAGTGTAGGCATAATAATGAACTGACCTGCCATACCGATAACAACCTGAATAGGACGCTTGAACACCTCAGAGAAATCGTGAGGAGATAAGGTAAGTCCCATGCCGAACATTACTATACCCAAGAGAATAGATATAAATGCGGCAATTGGCTTGAAGAAATCAGGAAAAATATATGCGATTACAGCAAAAAAAATAACCCAGAAAGCAAAGGTCTTGCTGAAAAAAGAACTTAACCGTTCAAGAAATAAAATAATCTTAGACATGTTAACGCCTTATGTTAAATATTTTTATACGGCTTACCATTTAATCGCGGATCAGCTGATAGTTCAACGAAAAAAAATTATTTAAACCAAAAATGTGCTAGAGCGCATATTTCAGAAACGTTTCAGAAACGAAAAGGCGATCCGAAGATCGCCTCTGACTATTTGATGAGTAAACTCTTATAGCATCATAGGAGCAAATACGAATCCAAGTGCAACTGTGATTGCAATTGCAAGAATACCTGGAATGAAGAATGGGTGGTTGAATACATACTTGCCGATCTGAGTTGAACCGGTATCATCCATCTGAACTGCACCTAACAGAGTTGGGTAGGTTGGCAGAACGAACAGAGCTGATACAGCAGCGAAGCTGGCTACAAGAATGTAGGCATCACCGTTATTTGCAGCTGTCATGCCTAAAGCAGCGATAACTGTTGGGATCAGAGCCTTAGCTGTTGCAGCCTGTGAGTATAGAAGCATACTTGCAAGGAACAGAGCTACAGCCAGTACTGGAGGGTAGCTGGTTACGAACTCAACTGCAATGCTCTTAATCTCAGCAGTGTGATTTGATACGAAGGTATCACCAAGCCATGCAACACCAAGAACGCAGACGCAGGCGGTCATACCGCTCTTGAATGTTGAGGTTGAGCTTAGTTTACCCACATCAACCTTACATAGAATTACGATGAAGGTTGCGATCATCATCATGAAGCTGATAATAGCGTTATCACGGGTTAGAGCAAGAACCTTGATTGGCTTGTTTACATATGCACCCTTGTCTAAGGTTTCAATAACCTCAAGCTTCTGCTCGTCACGTAACTGAGCAAACAGCTCTGGCTTCTCTGACTCGTAGACAGTCTCATAACCGGTAACTACGCTTGGCTTGATTAAGCCTACATTGTTACTGATTGCAGATGCATAGAACACAACAGCAAGCACACCGATTAAGAAGATCAGAACAGAACGCTTTGCATGAGGCTTTAATTCAACTTCTTCATGCTTTACGGTCTTTGATACTTCACCGTTCTCTAAGCGCTTGATGTAGTTAGGATCCTTGCTTAGGTCCATATTGCAGAACATATTCATGATGAATGCAGTCAGCATACAGCCTAGGTAGGTTGTTGGGATCCAGATTAAAAGCAGTGTTGGGTAATCAATACCTAAACCGCCTAATGCCAGATCACTTGCCATGAATACAACTGCTGCTGATACAGGAGATGCTGTAATAGCAATCTGAGATGCAACAACCGCAATTGACAGAGGTACGCAAGGACGAATATTCTCACCCTTTGCAACTTCTGTAATAACAGGAATCATTGAGAATGCAGTGTGACCGGTACCGGCAAATACAGTCAGTAACCAGGTTACAGTAGGAGCAAGGAAGTTAATGTGCTTTGGATGGCTACGTAAGATCCTTGAAGCCAGCTGAACCAGATAATCAAGACCACCAGCTTCCTGCATTGCAGTGATAGCTGCAATAACAGACATAATGATCAGAATAACATCCCAAGGAATGTTACCTGCCTTAAGACCTAACAGTGTGAGTGCTACCACACCTAAACCGCCGGCATAGCCGATGGCTATACCACCTAAGCGCACACCAAGATAGATGGCGCCCAATAGAACAATAATCTCTGCAATTAACATATTATCAATCTCACGAAAAAGTTAATCGTAAAGGCTAGAAACTAGCCTTCTCTTTTCTGAGTCATACGTGGGTTCAGCATATTCTTAGGCTCAAGAATCTTAGAGATCTGAGCTTTATTCATATAGCCTCTCTCCAGACATATGTCACCTACGGCCTTACCGGTCTGCAGTGCTTCCTTAGCAATTGAAGCAGACTTCTCATAGCCCAGGTATGGATTGAATGCGGTAACAATACCAACTGAGTTCATTACAGACTTCAGACAGTCAGCAGTACGAGGCTGTAGACCTGCAACTGCGTACTTGTTGATGGTAATAACTGCATTGGTAATCAGATTTAATGAATTGAACAGTGCATAAGCGATACCTGGCTCAACAGCATTCAACTCAAACTCGCCTCTCTCAGCACATAGAGTAATGGTTAAATCATTACCCATAACCTGATAGCAGGCCTCTAAAGTTACCTCTGGAATTACAGGATTTACTTTACCTGGCATAATTGAGCTGCCAGGCTGCATCTTTGGAAGATCGATTTCACCTAAGCCGCAGCGTGGACCTGAATTCATAAGTCTCAGGTCGTTTGCAATCTTGCATAGATGAACAGCTAGGGTACGTAAAGCGGCACTTACTGTTACGTAATCTGCAGTATCCTGAGTTGCAGCAATCAGATCCTTGGCATTTGAGAACTTAACACCGGTGATGTCGTTTAAATGCTTGATAACAGCCTTGCTGTAGTCTGGATGGCAGTTAATGCCGGTACCAATTGCAGTAGCACCAAGATTCAGAACGGTCATAATCTTGCAGGCCTTGTCGATCTGAGCGATGTCAGAATCAATGAAGGTTGCAAATGCGTTGAAGGTGTTGCCTAAAGTGGTAGGAACAGCAT
>JAZRAY010000182.1:0-4511 GCA_045634805.1 Succinivibrio sp.
CAAAAATTGACGGAAAATGGAAACTACGTAAAGATTCTTTCTTCATGGGGCATTTTTAACGCAGTATCTAATTATTAGTTATCTTTCTAATCAAGATTGTTTCCTTATATGAGGTTGTAGTTATTACAAATAACTACAACCATTTTAACCACAATACTTAAATCAAATCATTCACAATCATTCATTATGCGTGTTTTTTTCTTGAGAACTTCTCCTGAATTGTCTGCACAATTATGAAGAATACAGGTGTAATCAGAACCAGAGCAACAATACCCAGTATCATTCCACCTACCACACTGACACCTAATGATCTGTTTCCGTTTGCGCCGACACCATGAGCTACAACTAGAGGAAGCAGACCTACGACCATACATATTGATGTCATAAGAATAGGTCTTAAACGAACTTTAGCTGCGTAAATTGCAGAATCCACAATGCTCTTTCCCTTCTTATGCTCTTCTGAGGCAAATTCTGTCAGCAGAATTGCTGTCTTTGCAATCAGACCAATCAGCATAATAAGACCAGTCTGCATATAGATATTGTTTTCAACTCCCATAATCTTTGCAAAGATAAATGATCCCAAAAGAGCACTTGGAATTGAAAGCATAACTGCAAAAGGAATCAGAAGACTTTCATATAGAGAGCTTAAGATCAGGAAGATGAAAATCAGACACATTGAATAAATAATAATGGTTGTATTACCAGATGAAGCCTCATCTCTGGTCATTCCACTATATTCAAAGCTATAGCCCTGAGGAAGAACTTCCTTAGCTACTTTCTCAACAGCCTTAATACCTTCACCAGTACTGTAGCCCTCGTTTAGAGAAACGTTTACAGATATTGATGAGAACAGGTTAAAGCGGTTTAAAAGCTCTGGACCATAAACGCGCTCTAAAGACATAAACTGAGCTATAGGAAGCATTTCTCCTTTAGAGTTACGAACAAAGATTGATGAAAAGGCACCCTCATCCAGACGATGATCAGTACGAGCCTGAATCATAACCTTATATTTCTTTGAAAACAGGTTAACGTCAGATGCATAACCACCACCGATATAAAGTGCAATGGTATTTAAAACATCTGATGGGGATACTCCCATACGAATACACTTAGGAGCATCGACTTCCAGTTTATACTGAGGGAATCTTGGATCAAAAGTCGTAATCGCACTAAGAACTGAAGGCTCCTTATCCAAAGCAGCATTAAACTGAGAGGTAACCTTAAACAGATTTGCAATATTACCGCCGGTTCGATCCTGGACAGACAGGGTTAAACCGTTAGAGGTACCGTAACCAGGAATCATTGGAGGTGAGAATGCAAACACCATCGCACTGGTTATATCGCTGGTTCTGTTCATAATCTCAGCAATCACGGCATCCTTACTGTTCTCAGCACCTGGACGCTCTTCCCAGTTCTTAAGTTTGATAATGAAGGTACCACCAGATGATGACTGAGCTCCACCAATGAGGTTATATCCACTGATACTGGTCAGAAGTTCAATCTGTGGCAGATCGGAGATTCGATCTTCAACCTCCTTCATACTCTTTTTTGTCTGATTTAAGGTATAGCCTGGTGAAGTAACAACTGCAACGAAAACAGTACCAGTATCCTCATCAGGGATCAGACCTGTCTTGGTTGTAAACATCAGAAGAGTCATTAAACCAAGAGAACCTACAAGAATAATACCTGCAATAATCTTCTTTCCAATGATGACCTTCAGTATGTACAGATATTTTGAAGTCAGCTTTTCAAAGGCAGTATCAAAGGCAACATGGAAACGGTATGAAAAGCCTTTCTGATTCTCAGGATTATCGTAGTTTGTTGCCTTCATGAACAGAGCACATAAAGCTGGACTTAAGGTCAGAGCATTAACTGCGGATATACCTACAGCAACAGCCATGGTCACACCAAACTGTGTATAGAAGGTTCCAGATGTACCGCCCATAAAACAGACTGGAACGAATACAGACATGAATACCAGTGAGGTTGTAACAATTGCAGAGGAAATTCCCCTCATGGCATCAACAGTTGCATCGTACGGATCGCTGGTTCCGCCCTCAAACTTTGCCTGAACAGCCTCAACCACAACAATAGCGTCATCAACCACCGTTCCGATTACCAGAATCAGAGCAAACAGCGTCAGAAGATTGATACTGAATCCCGCCACAAAGATAAAGGCAAAGGTTGCAATCAGAGAAACGATGATTGAAATCATTGGGATGACTGTAGAACGGATACTCTGCAGGAAGATGTAAACCACAATGATAACCAGAAAAATTGCTTCTATCAGTGTCTCTATAACTTCACCAATTGACGCATCCAAAAAGTCCTTGGCACTGAACAGATCTACAAGATAAACTCCGCGAGGAAGCTCCTTTCTGATCTTATCTTCAAGAGCATTTAGCTGCAGAATAATGTCGTTTGCATTTGAACCTGCAGCCTGCATAACCATAAATGTAGAACCGGCAAAGCCTTTGACGCTGTTACTGTAGGAGTAGCTTTCTGCGCCAAGCTCAATAGTTGCTACGTCTTTAAGTCTTAGGACATTTCCGTTTGGCAGAGACTTGATTACCAGATTTCCAAACTGCTCTGGAGTTTCGTAACGGCCGCGATACTTTAAGGCATACAGGAAGGTATTATCAGAATCACTACCTAAAGTACCTGTAGCAGCTTCTATATTCTGCTCGGCTAAAACCTTGGAAATATCTGATGGAACAACCTTATACTCAACCATCTTCTGAGAATTCAGCCAGATTCTCATAGCATAGTTATTACCCAGAACAGTAACACCGCCTACACCACTGATTCTCTTAATCTCAGGTACAACGTTGATGTTCAGATAGTTAGATAAAAAGGTTTCATCATAAGCTTTCTCTGTTGAATAAATGCAGATAATCTTAAGCTGACCTGCCTGCTGTTTTTCAGTTGTAACACCATTTGAAATTACTTCTGAGGGCAGCGAGGACTGAGCCTTGGCAACTCTGTTCTGAACATTAACCGCTGCCATATCGGCATCTACCCCCTGCTTGAAATAAACCTGAATTGTAGCAGAGCCTGAGTTAGTAGCGGTTGAGGTCATATAAAGCATGTCCTCAACACCGTTAATAGCCTCTTCAAGAGGGATGATAACTGTCTTCTGAACAGTGTCGGCATTAGCACCGGTATAGTTTGCATTTACTGAAACTGTAGGTGGTGCAATATCAGGATACTGTTCAATAGGAAGCACGGCGATACTTACAAAGCCTAGCAACACCATCAGAAAAGAAATACAGGTTGCAAGAACTGGTCGATCAATAAAAAACTTTGCTGACATATAAGTTCCTCCAACAGATTACTTGGTTTCAGCGTTTGCTGGCTTATCTGATTGGCCCTGAACTTTATCGTCACTCTTTCTTGTAATTGGAGTGCCATCTCTTAATAATCCGGCACCTTCGGTCACAATCACATCATCAAGATTCAGACCTTCGGTAACAATGTAGTGTGTACCGTCATAGAAAGGTAAAAGTTTTATTGGAGTAGAGACAGCTTTTCCATCCACAAACTTGTATACAAAAACCTTATCCTGAAGTTCGTAGGTAGCTGTCTGAGGAATTACGATTCTGTCCGTTATGGTTACAGGAATTACAACTGAACCAGAACCACCGCTTCGAATTACACCATCTGGATTTGGGAATTTTGCACGGAAGGTAATTGCACCTGTGGTGCTGTCTACGATTCCTGACTCTGCATCTATCTCACCTAGCTTATCGTACATTGTTCCATCGGCAAGCTTGAATTTAATCTGAAACTCAGCTTCCCTCTCACCTTCTTTCAATTTGGTGTTCTTGTTCAGGAACAGAACAATGTTTTCTGTTAATGAGAAATAAGCATGGACGTAGCTGTTATCAGATACAGATACAAGAGGAGTAGTATTGGCAGTAACAAGAGCTCCCGGACGTACACTACTCATTCCAAGCTTTCCATCTACGGGACTTTTAACTACGGTATTATTGAAATCTTCCTGAGCAACCTTAAGTTCTGCTCTTGCAAGATTCAGATTTGCCTCTGCAACCTTGCAGGCATTATCAGCCTTAATTGATTCATATTTTGAGGTTGCCATCTTGGTATAAAGAGATGCCTTTGCATCACGGTTGAATTTTGCACTGGAAAGCTCTGCTTCGGCACTTGCTACATTTGCCTTGGCTTTTTCAAGTTTTGCTTCATATGGGATTGGATCAATAATAAACAGTTCCTGATCTTTACTTACCGCCTGTCCTTCAGAGAATTTAACCTCGTTTACAGTACCGGAAACCTGAGGATAGATATCAACATCCTGTATACCTTTAACTGTTGCAGGAAATTCGTGTACAAGAGTCATACTGCCTTTTTTTATGGTCATCATAGGATAGGCTTTAGGCTGATAATTACCCATGTCATTTCTGTTACAGCCAGGAGTACAGATGGCAATGGAAACAACTAAAGCCAAGGTTGTTAAAGCAGATGATTTTTTCATAGCAGATACCCATGTGAAG
>JAZRAY010000183.1:0-2896 GCA_045634805.1 Succinivibrio sp.
AATCACTCTGACCTGACAGCAGTTGCACTTCTGCTATTACTGAATTCCTAATATGGCTAAACCAAAAAGTATCTTTATCTGTTCTGCCTGCGGTGCCAGATATTCCCGCTGGCAGGGTATCTGTTCTGAATGCGGTGAGGCCGCTACCATCAGTGAAACTCTGATAGACAATGCCCCTAATCCAGGTGCCAAGGTTGCAGCCCGTGCCCTGAACGGTTTTGCAGGCGCAAGCGGCTCTGGTATCTGCAATCTTTCAAGTGTTGATTTAACCTCAAGACCAAGAATTTCTACAGGATTCAGTGAATTTGACCGGGTTTTAGGCGGCGGAATTGTCAGCGGTTCA
Source organism: Succinivibrio sp. (assembly GCA_045634805.1). Taxonomy (GTDB): domain Bacteria; phylum Pseudomonadota; class Gammaproteobacteria; order Enterobacterales; family Succinivibrionaceae; genus Succinivibrio. The sequence goes on from JAZRAY010000183.1 coordinate 344, forward strand.
GTTACCCTGATTGGCGGTAATCCTGGTGCCGGTAAATCAACTCTGCTCCTGCAGACCGTCGGCAGATTATGCATGTCTCATAAGATTCTGTATGTAACCGGTGAGGAGTCGCTGCAGCAGGTAGCCATACGTGCAGCCAGACTTAAAATCGGTACTGACAGAATTCGTATTGCAGCTGAAACCTCAATTGATGCAATCTGCGAGATGGCAAGTTCAGAACAGCCTCAGGTTCTGATTGTCGACTCAATTCAGGTTATGCATGTAAACGGCATTGAATCAGCACCGGGCTCAGTATCTCAGGTTCGTGAAGGTGCCGCTGCGTTAACTCAGTTTGCAAAGCGTACCGGTATTGCTGTCTTTATGGTTGGTCATGTAACCAAGGATGGTACTCTGGCAGGTCCTAAGATTCTGGAGCACTGCGTCGACTGCTCGATTATTCTTGAGGCAGGAACTGATATGCGCTACAGAACCCTGCGCTGTCAGAAAAACCGTTTTGGCGCTGTCAATGAAATCGGCGTGTTTGCCATGACTGATGAAGGTCTTAAGGAAGTAAAGAATCCTTCAGCCATCTTTTTAAGCCGACAGGAGACTGTAGCTCCGGGTTCTCTTGCAATGGTAACCTGGGAAGGTACCCGCCCATTACTTGTTGAACTGCAGGGACTGGTTGATCTGTCCTTATACTCAAATCCAAGAAGACTTTCTCTTGGAACTGATCAGAACCGTTTATCCATGCTGCTCTCTGTATTACACAGACATGCCGAGTTCTCTTTAGGTGATCAGGATGTGTTTGTTAATATCGTGGGAGGAGTTAAGGTTGAGGATACCTCAGCGGATGTTCCTCTTGCCATGGCACTAATCTCATCATTCAAAGACAGACCTATAGACAAGGGCACAATTGCCTTTGGTGAAATTGGTCTGACCGGAGAGATCCGTCCTGTTCCCTATGGTCAGGAGAGAATTGCCGAAGCTGCCAAACAGGGCTTTGTGAGAATCGTGGTTCCTTATGACAATGCTCCAAGACGTAAACTCAGCAATGTTGATGTGATACCGGTCCGCAGAGTAACCGATCTTTTCAATCTGATTTAAGACAAAAAAAATCTCCGCAAGCGGAGATTCTTCTATATTAACCAGATACAATCGAGTGAACCAGCCTTAGGGCAATGATCAGTCGATCTTCATTTTTAAACCTTACCTCAAGAGCTTTACCGATAGAGGCTAGATCTTTCTGAACAGTTGCCATTTTGGCTTCATTAAGATCTTCTGCGTATTTATCGGTGAATTTCATTAGATATTCTGTAGTGTCTTCAATGCGTGGCAGAGTTCTGTTTGCTATAGAAAGTGAACGGCCTGATGCGTTTTCGATAAGTTCAAGAATTTTTGGAAAGAGGTCGAAGTGACCGTGAGACATGTAATCAACCAGATGATCACAGAATTTTGTTACATCTCCGTAGGAAGGGTAACAGGCTTCATTCTTGTTTGAACTTCGCGGCATGGAGGCGTTAAGCATATTCATGTACTGAATCACCAGCTCCTTTCGGGCCTTGATCATGTCATTGATCCAGCTGTACTTATCGTCAACTTTCTGTAGGGTAGTATTGAAGTTCTTACCAAATTGTTTTGAGGACATACGAACCTCCTTTTTGTTATTGTTGTTAAACTAAAATTAACATAAAAATCAGATAGTAAAACGTGTCTAAGTTCAAAGAATGAAAACTAATGAAACATCAAAAGTCAAAATTGTAGATTAAATCGAAATTTTTGAAATTCTAAAAAGGGCTTTCTAATGGGAAATTTGAGAAAAAATTATCTTTTGAAAAATTTTTAGTAAATATTCTGAAACAAATTTTCATAATTCAATGAAGTTCAGTTATCATTAAGGGATAATTTTTTTGTGAAAGAATTGAATTTCCGCGATAGAAAAGATCTGTTTTATATACGATTCTGAGTGGAATTAAATATACAAATACATGTGAAAAAATACTGTTTTTTAAATATAATAACTGCTGTTGTTTAGAGGATGTTTAAATTGGCAAAATATACACTGGATTCACTTCCTGTAGAATTAGATAAATATAAAGTAATCACCTTAGATCTTGATGACACATTACTTCGCTCAGATAAGAGTATCAGCGAAACCAACAAGAAAATCCTTCAGAAAGCACAGCAGCAGGGCTTCTCAATTGCTATCGCCACAGGCAGACACCCAAAGAGCGCAGTTCGTGTTATGAATGAGCTTGGCTGTCTGAATGAGAATTCATATGCAGTCTGCTTTAATGGTTCATGTGTAGTCAGACTGTCTGATTATATAAATCATAACGATATCGTAGGTTATCCTACAGTATTTAGAACCACCGCCAACGGTAAGCTTGTAAAGGCAGTTGCCGCCTTTGCACATTCATTCGACGGGGCAAGAGTTCACGGCTATTCCGTATCACGCGGTCTGGTTATTGAAGACCACAATCCATACACTCAGATTGAGATTGATACATCTGATGTTGGTTTTGAAGAAATCGATTTCATGAAGATCGATGATCACGAAGAATTCTTCAAGGT
>JAZRAY010000184.1:0-14823 GCA_045634805.1 Succinivibrio sp.
GTTTTTTTTACTCAAAATTTTAGACTGATTCCTTGATTTTTAAGGGATCTCAAGGTTTTAGAAACACCAGAGTTTGAATATAACTCGATGTTCATAAGAATAGATAAAACCGGTAAAAACTGACTTACCGGATCGGGAAAAACAGATTCCTTCCTGATACAGAATTTAATTATATAAGAGGATTTACATATGGATCAGACTCCAATGACTCCACGTGGTGAAGAGCTGTTAAGAAAAGAGTTGGTTCGTTTAAAGACTGTTGAGCGTCCACGTATTGTTGCAGCAATTGCTGAGGCAAGAAGCCACGGTGATCTGAGTGAGAATGCCGAGTACGATGCAGCTAAGGAAGAGCAGGGCATGTGTGAGGCAAGAATCAAGGATATCGAAGGCAAGATTGCATCTGCAAATGTTATCGATGTAACCAAGCTGAAGAACCCTACAGGTGGTAAGCTTAAGGTTATCTTCGGTTCAACTGTAACCTTAGTTGATGTTGATACGGATAAGGAAATCACCTACAAGATTGTTGGTGAGGACGAGGCTGATATCGATTCTAACCTGATCTCATACAAGACTCCAATTGCTAAGGGCTTACTTGGCAAGCAGGAAGAGGATGAAATCGAGATTAAGATTCCTAAGGGAACAATCTGCTACGAAGTAGTAAAGGTTGAATACATCTAAGAGAATCTTAGAGAAAGTAATCAGATAAAAGAAAGGATCCTTAGCGGATCCTTTTTTGTAACTGTTAATGTAAGAATTAACGAGGAAGAATGAATCTGCTGTCGTCCTTTCTCTGACGGAATAGAACTGCAATTCTTCCAACAAGGCTTACTAGCTCTGCGTTAACAGTCTTAGCTGCAGTTTCAGCCTGCTCTTTGCGGCCTTCACCTGCATTTAACTTAACCTTGATTAACTCATGATGCTCAATGCTTGAGTCAATCTCTTTTAAAACGTTCTCTGAAAGACCGTCGTTACCTAACATAACAACTGGCTTTAACTGGTGAGCCTGAGCCTTTAAAAACTGGCGCTGATGTGAATTTAGTGACATCTTTATCCTCTTTAAAAAATTCTGCAAAATCGGCTGTTTAAATAAGCATAAACAGCATTCGTACAGAGTCTTCAGACCACCTTAAATGAAAACTCTGGAGTAAACCTATTGTTTGTATGTTCTCATTTCTGACTGAGAACTATTATCGAGATAATTTGACTAAACTATAATATATTTCTATCTCTACAGTCGTTTCTTGGCTTTTTATTGATTAAAGCTGTACAAATTGTATAATATTCAAGAGATATAAACAAATAAATTAATGTATTCAAGGATCCCAATTTAATGCCAGCAAAAAAACGTACTGCCAGTCAATCTAGGTGGTTACATGAGCACTTTTCCGATCCATATGTAAAACAAGCCCATAAACTTGGTCTTCGCTCAAGAGCATCTTTTAAATTAGAAGAACTGCAGAAAAAAGATCGTCTTATCCGTCAGGGAAATATTGTTGTTGATTTAGGCGCAGCTCCTGGTGGCTGGTCTGAGTATGCGGTTAAATGTATCGGTGAAAGCGGAAGAGTTATCGCTATGGATATTCTTCCAATTCGTCCTATCCGTAATGTTCAGTTTTTACAGGGTGATTTCCGAGACGAGGAAGTCTTTAAGACTCTGTACTCTATGATTGGTGTCGGCGCAGATGTTGTGCTATCTGATATGGCACCAAATATGTCAGGAACAGTTGGTATTGATCAGCCAAGAGCAATGTATCTTTCAGAGCTTGCTCTTGATATGGCAAGACGTGTTCTGAAAATAGGCGGAACCTTTGTTGTTAAGGTATTCCAGGGCGTAGGTTCTCAGGAATATCTAAAGGAACTGCATAACGATTTTACAACCGTAAAGGTTAGAAAGCCTGATGCTTCAAGAGATCGTTCTCGTGAGGTATACATGGTTGCAACCGGGTTTAAAGGTCATCCTCTGAATGGCGTTGCTCCTGGTGAAGAAAATATTGAAGATCTTCCTGAAGAAGATTTGGAGTAAGTGAAATATATGACAAAAAATCTTATATTGTGGTTGGTGATTGCTGTTATTCTGATGACTCTGTTCGAGTCTTTCAGTACAACAGATAATTCTGGCCAGTTACAGGATTACACTACCTTTGTAAGGGAAGTGCAGTCTGATCAGATTGCTCAGGCAACCTTTGATGGAAAAGTCATTAACGGTATCAAGACCAACGGTCAGAAATTTGTAACCGTAATGCCTATTTCCGATCCTGCAATCATTGATACTCTTTTAAGCCACAATGTTCGTACTTCTGGTACCAAGCCAGAGGAGCAGAGCACATTATTTGCCATCTTCATAAGCTGGTTCCCAATGATACTGCTGATTGCAGTATGGATCTTCTTTATGAGACAGATGCAGGGCGGTTCAAAGGGTAATCCTCTGTCATTTGGCAAATCAAAGGCAAAACTTCTTTCAGAGAATCAGATTAAGACCACCTTTTCTGATGTTGCAGGCTGCGACGAGGCAAAAGAGGATGTGGTTGAGCTGGTTGACTTCTTAAAGGATCCAACAAAATACTCAAAGCTTGGCGGTAGAATTCCTCGTGGTGTCCTGATGGTAGGTCCTCCAGGTACCGGTAAGACTTTACTTGCAAGAGCAATTGCTGGTGAGGCAAAAGTTCCATTCTTCTCAATTTCAGGTTCTGACTTCGTTGAGATGTTCGTGGGTGTTGGTGCTTCACGTGTTAGAGATATGTTCGCTCAGGCTAAGAAGAACGCTCCTTGCATCATCTTCATCGACGAAATTGATGCTGTTGGTAGAAAGCGTGGTGTCGGCATGGGCGGCGGTCACGATGAGCGTGAACAGACTCTGAATCAGCTGCTGGTTGAAATGGATGGTTTTGAAGGCTTTGAGGCTGTGATTATCATCGCTGCAACCAACCGTCCTGATGTTCTGGATCCTGCTTTATTAAGACCTGGTCGTTTTGACCGTCAGGTTGTTGTAGGTCTTCCTGATGTAAGAGGACGTGAGCAGATTCTGAATGTTCATGTTAAGAAAGTTCCTCTTGGCAAGGATGTTGATACTGCAACTATCGCTCGCGGTACACCTGGTTTCTCAGGTGCTGAGCTTGCAAACCTTGTTAACGAGGCTGCTCTTGGTGCAGCACGTCATAACAAGCGTGTTGTTTCAATGCAGGAATTCGAAGAGGCTAAGGATAAGCTTCTGATGGGTGCAGAGCGTCGTTCAATGGCTATGAACGAGCATGAGAAGATTAACACTGCTTATCATGAGGCAGGTCATGCTATCGTTGGTAAGCTTGTTCCTGAACACGATCCTGTATATAAGGTTTCTATTATCCCAAGAGGAAGAGCTTTAGGTGTTACCATGTATCTTCCTGAGCAGGATAGAGTTTCTCAGAGCAGACGCGGTCTTCTTTCAAACATTTCAACTCTGTTTGCAGGAAGAATTGCTGAAGAGATGATGTTTGGCGCAGATGCTGTAACTACCGGCGCTTCAAACGACATCGAAAGAGCAACCATGATTGCAAGAAACATGGTTACCCGCTGGGGCTTCTCCAAGAAACTGGCTCCAATGCAGTACGAGAAGGATAATGAAGGTTCAGCATATCTAGGTGGCGCTTCATCTTCAATGGTTGCAATGTCAGATAAGACTGCAGCTACAATCGATGAGGAAGTAACCGAGATTATCAACTCCTGTTACCAGAAGGCAGTTGAGCTGCTTGAGGCTAACAAGGATATTTTAGAGAACATGAAAGATGCTCTTCTAAAATACGAAACCATCGATGCAGATCAGATTGATGATCTTATGAATCGTCGTGAAGTTAGAGCTCCTGCTAAGCATGAGGACAAGAATTCATCAGATTCAGCTGAAGACAAGTCAGATGATAATTCAAATTCTTCATCAGATAACAGTGAGTCTTCAGATGATTCTCAGAAGCCTCTGGAGAACGATGATGTAAGAATCGATTCTGAGGATAAGTCACAGGATTCATCAGAAAAAGAAGATAAGTAAAGAAATAGAATCTAAACTTAGACTGTATAGATTGTATTAATCTATTATCACCGTAATACCATAACTAATGTATTACGGTGTTTGTCTTAAAGGACGGTTCTTTTTTCGAGAAAATCACATAAGGAATTGCATGAAACTAAAATTGCCAGATAATAAGAGCTTGGACCTGAGTCTGACCAAGGTTATGGGCACAATTGTTCTATATCCAGAGGATTCTAGATCAATAGAAGAAATTGTTGAACTTGCTCATTCATTCGTTAAATCAGGAGCCGAACTTTTAGAAGTTGGAACCAAGAAGACCGAATTCAATCTTGATGATGTAGATGAGTCAAGAGTCTGCAGTGTAGTTGCGGCTTTATTAAAAGAGCTTTCAGTTCCAGTTGCAGTAAACTCTGACAATCCTAGTGTAATCATTAACGCCATTAAGCAGGGTGTTTCAATGATTATTACATCAAAGGGTCTGGATTCAGAAGAAGCTATCAAGGCCTTCAAGGATTCTGAGGCAGTTGTCTGCATTCACTGTGAACCTACAGAACGCGTAGAAGATGACACAGATGTTGTTTCTTTAATTTCTGAGTTTTTCTATGCCAAGATTGACTCTCTGTTAAATTCAGGTATTGCCAGAAAAAGAATTGTCATTGACCCTTCTATAATAAATGCTTCTGTAAATTCAAAGCTAAGACTTATAGGAAGACTGGAATCCTTCAAGAGTTTTGCTCTGCCAATCTGTGTAGGAATTCCTCGTCAGCTTCCTCTTGAAGATGTTCTTTTAAAAGAGAATCGTACACTTTCTCTTACAGCTGCTGTATTCTGTGCATCAGATAAATCAGTACAGATTATCAGAACTACTGATGTAAGTGAGATTGCCATTGCTATTGGTTTCTGGCAGATTATGTCAGCAAAGACCAAGCCATATAGATTATCTAAGTCTATTGTCAGAAGATTGAGAACTCTGAGAGATGCAATTCGTGGTTTAGGTAAGAATCACAATACAAAATGAGAAAATAACAAATGAAAAGAAAATATTTCGGAACTGACGGCGTTAGAGGACGTGTTGGTCAGTTTCCTATTACTCCAGATTTTGCTGTAAAGTTAGGTTTAGCTGCTGGTAAAGTTTTAGGTAAGAAAAAAGGCGGAAAGGTAATCATCGGTAAGGATACCCGTCTTTCAGGCTATATGCTTGAGGCTGCTCTTGAGTCAGGTTTTTCAGCCGGCGGTATGTCACCTGTAATGTTAGGCCCTATGCCTACACCTGCAGTAGCTCATCTAACCCGTGCCTTCAGAGCAGATCTTGGTGTAGTAATCAGTGCTTCTCATAATCCTTACTTTGATAACGGTATTAAGTTCTTCTCAGGTCAGGGTACCAAGCTTCCAGATGAAATCGAGCTTGAGATTGAAAAGTATCTTGATCAGGATTCAATCGAGCTTGCTGCGGCATCTGATTTTGGTCGTGCATACCGTCAGGAAGATGCTCAGGGCCGTTATATCGAATACTGTAAGTCAACCTTTGCAAGTCAGTTCAGCCTTGAAGGTTTAAAGATTGTACTAGACTGCGCTAACGGTGCTACCTACCATATTGCTCCATCTGTATTCAGAGAGCTTGGTGCTGAAGTTATCACTATCGGTGATGCTCCTAACGGTATCAATATTAATGATGAGGTTGGCTCAACTCATCCTCAGGCTCTTGTAGCCAAAGTTCTAGCTACCAAGGCAGACCTTGGTATCGCCTTTGATGGTGACGGTGACCGTGTTCTTATGTGTGATAAGCATGGTGTTCTTCGTGACGGTGATAACCTTCTGTACATTATTGCCAAGGATACCCAGAAGAGAAATCGTCTGAATGGCGGTGTTGTTGGAACTTTAATGACCAATCTTGGTTTAGAGCTTGCCTTAAAGCGTGAGAACATTGACTTCTGCAGAGCAAAGGTTGGTGACCGTTACGTTATGGAACAGCTTTTAGAGAAAAACTGGAAGCTGGGCGGTGAAAACAGTGGTCATATCATTTCTCTTCATCATGCAACCACCGGTGACGGAATTGTTTCTGCTCTTCAGGTTCTAAAGGCATGTATGTATGCTGGCAAGGATATTGAAGAGCTATCAGAAGGTCTTGTAATGTTCCCTCAGGAGCTTATTAATGTTCGCCTGACTGCAGGTATTGATATCACTAGTGATGAACTGGTTATGAAGGAAGTAAAGGCAGTTGAGAAGGAATTAGGCACAACTGGTCGTGTACTTCTGAGAAAATCAGGAACTGAACCTTTAGTGAGAGTGATGGTTGAAGGCGAGGACCGTGACGACGTTCGTTCTAAGGCCCAGAGAATTGCCGATGTAATTATTCGTCAGTCTGACAATTAAAAGTTCTTGAATTTATTTTCATAAACTTGTATCATTTTGCAGTCTAAATGTACGCAAAATAGGGTGCGTTATTATTATGTTGTATCAAGTTTTAATCGTTTTACTACTTTTAATCGCTATTGCGATGATTTCTTTGATTTTAGTTCAGCAGGGTAAGGGCGCTGGTATGGGCGCATCTTTTGGTGCTGGCGCTTCAAATACTGTATTCGGTTCTGTTGGTTCAGGAAACTTCCTAACCCGTTCAACCTGGTTTTTAATTGTTCTTTTCTTTGGTGTTTGTTTAGCTTTAGGCTATCTTCAGAAGGCTCAGCACGAAGAGACTTCAAACTTCTCAAACATTGGTGATGCTCCAGAGGCTGAAGTTGTAGAGTCAGTTCCTGCAGTTACTACCGATGCTCCTGTTGTTGAGACTGATGCACCTGCAGTTAAGACTGAGAACAATGCATCTAAGAGTGATGCTCCAGTTGTTTCAGATAAGAAATAATCTTTAGTCTGATATAACTTAAAAGAAAATGGCCTTAGGGCCATTTTTTGTTATATATGTAGTGAGAAGTTGGTGTAATCACTTCATCCAAAGGCATGTCCCAGCTTTCGGTTGGAACGTTATCAATAAGCTGGAAGTCGTAAGCGACTCCTATCAGAAGACATTCTGCAGATACTTTTTTCAGCATTCTGTCGTAGAAGCCTCCTCCCATTCCCATTCTGTTACCTCTGTTGTCAAAGGCAACCAGCGGAACAACGATGGCATCAATTAAATCTGGTCTGATTAGATTTTCTTTCTTATTCTCTGGCTCCAGGATATGGAATCTGTTTTCTATAAGAGGATCTCCCTTTTTGAAAGAATAGAAATCCATACTGCCTTTAACGTTTATGTTCATGAAGGGAAGAATCAGATCGTGAGCATCGAGAAGATAGTCATTTAATGGAGAGGTTGATATTTCGCCTCCTGTGCTGATATAGGAAGCAACAATCTTTCTGCTGCTGAAAAAGGAATGCTCTTTTAGAACTTTTACGATATTAAGTCCTGCCTTATATGCATCCTCATCAGGAATTGTTCTTCTCTGTTTAAGAATATCCTGGCGAATTTTTTTTCTGAATTCTTTATTTCCTTTGTACTCTGCCATTTTCTGTCTTCTTTAATTCGGATTTCATTTTTAGGATTTTCTTTGTAGCCTGATTGATAAACGGAGTATCTGCATCCAGATATTCCAATAGATTACTTTCAGAATCAAGCGCAGCCAGAATTGCTACCTGAAAAGGGGAAAGACTAGGATTATCTCTAAGCATTTTAGAAATTTTTGCTTGAAGATTTTTTGCGGATGCTTCAAGAATTGTCTTTTTTTCGGAAGGGCAACGAAGATTGAAACTCTCTCCGAGAACTGAGAATGAGACACTACTGTCTTTATCGTTATCTGGCATCATATCTCCTTTTTGAAGGTATTTTAAAATAAATTTATCTTTAATTCGATAGAATCTCTCCCAAAATGATAAAATACGCTTTTACGAAATTTTATTATCGCCATTTTTTGGCTTGAGAGATATATGACTGAGAAGTTACAGAAAATTTTATCCCGTGCTGGAATCGCTTCACGTAGAGCCCTAGAACAGATGATTGATGAGGGCCGTGTTTCTGTTGATGGCAAGATTGCCTCAATCGGTGACCGTTTCGAAGCAAATGAAATTACAGTAAAGATCGATAACAAGGTTGTACTGTCACCTTCATCAAATAAAGTTGAGTGCAGAGTTCTGATGTACCACAAGCCTGAAGGTGAGTTAACCACATTATCTGATCCAGAAAACAGACCAACTGTTTTTGACCATATTCCACAACCTCCATCAGGCAGATGGATTTATATTGGTCGTCTTGATATCAACACCTCTGGTCTTCTTCTATTCACAACCGACGGTGAACTTGCCAATGCGCTAATGCATCCTAAATATGAGGTTGAGCGTGTTTATGCTGCCCGTATCTACGGTGAAGTTTCTGAAAAGCAGATTTCAGATCTTCTTCAGGGCGTAACCTTAGAGGATGGTGTTGCTAGATTCAGCAAGATTATGTATCAGGGCGGTGAAGGCCGTAACTCCTGGTATCACGTTACCCTAAAGGAAGGTCGTAAGCGTGAGGTAAGACGTCTATGGGAAGCTGTAGGGCTTAAGGTTAGCCGCCTTATCAGAATCAAGTACGCAGGTGTAAGTCTTGACCCTAATATTAAGACCGGTCAGTTCAGAGAGCTTACATTATCTGAGATTAACAAGTTAAGAAAGACTGTTCATCTTGACCCTATTGAGGAAGTTGCAAGTTCAATGGATCTTGATGCTGCTCAGTCAACCAGAGGCAAGAAGCCTTCAGCTCAGGGAGCCCGTAAGACTGCTGAGAGCAGAAAGCCAAGAGCTACCGGTGGCAGACCATCAGGCAAGCCTTCTTCAGATAAGTCTTCTCCAAGAAAATACGAGAAGAAAGCTGATGGCAGAAAGTCTTCCTATCCTTCAAAAAACGGAGAGAAGAGCAGAGCTCCTTCAAAATCAGGTAAGTCTCCTTACAGCAAGGATTCTTCAAGAAGAGGCAAGAAGAACTTTTCTTCAAATGAAAGCAGAAATGCCCATGAGTCTAAGATAGTTTCACGTTCAAGCTACTCAGCTCGTCGTGATGACAGCAATGGCTCAGGCAGAAAACTGAGCAAATTCTCTGCAGTGAAGAGCAGAGGAACTGTAAAGAGCAGTTTTGGTAGAAAAAAATAAACTGTTTTTCGATTTATGATTAATGTACGGCTCTGCTATAGTTTTTTTTCTAAAATCTAAAGTAAGAGCCTTTTTAATTTGGAGTGATATTTAATTTAAAATGAACCCTGACCCGACCTGTTGTGATAATTCAAGATTCGTTTTCGTTTTAAATCTTTCAGGTAAAGGAGTCCTGTAGTATGGAAGAGCTAGCAAGTTCTATAGCAGGGCCTACCTTACAATTCGATATAGCCTGGCTTCTAGATCCTACCGCCTGGGTTGGTCTTTTAACTCTGACCGTAATTCAGACTGTTCTGGGTATTGATAACCTCCTATTTATTGCAATTCTTTCTGCAAAACTTCCTCCTAAGCAGGCAAAGCAGGCAAGATATCTTGGCCTTGGTGGAGCTCTTGTAATAAGAATTATCCTTATGCTTTCTGCGGCCTATATTGTCGCGATATCCAAGCCGTTGTTCACTATCTATGATTTTGAGTGTACCAGCCGTGATCTGATGATGCTGGCCGGTGGTCTGTTCCTGATTTACAAGGCAACTCAGGAGCTGCATGGAAAGCTTGAGGCAACAGACGTTGAAGAGGCTATGACAGTAAATAAGGCTGTTGTTCAGTCTTTTGCCGTGGTTGTTTCTCAGATTATTATTCTGGATGTTCTGTTCTCTGCAGACGCAATTGTTACCGCCATCGGTATGACTAATCATGGTTATATCATGATTATATCCGTAACCATTGCCTCGGTACTTCTGATCTGGGCATCAGGTGCTATTTCAGAGTTTGTAACCAAGCATCCTACACTGGTTATTCTGTGTCTGGGCTTCCTGCTTTTAATTGCATTCAGCTTGATTCTTGAAGCCTTCCATATTTACGTAAGCAAAGGCTATCTGTATTCTGCAATGGGCTTTTCAATTCTTATTGAGTCCTTTAACCAGATTTCAAGAAAGAATCTTCTGCAGCTTAAAAAGAATAATACTGCAAGACAGACTGCAGCAACCATTGTACTAAGATTGCTAGGTTCCCGTCCTGATGATATGCCTACCCTGAAGGATGCGATTATTTCAGCCCCTGAAGAGGATATCTTCAACTCTCAGGAACAGGAAATGGTATCAAGAGTGCTGCAGCTTTCAACTCTGCCTGTTAAGGCGGTTATGACTGCAAGACCAGATCTTCAGATGATCAAGATTGACGGTTCTACAACCTCGGTTATCAAAAAGGCAATGCAGTGTACCCGCAGTCGACTGATTGCCTATAAGAACGGATTTAAGGATCAGCCTTTAGGCTTTATTGTCAGAGCAAATCTGTTAGGTCAGATGCTGCAGGGCAATACTGCCGTTGGAGATATCGAGCGTCAGATTGTTCAGCCAATTCATCTGCCGGAGACAATCAGTATTCTTAAGGCTTTAGAGCAGTTTAAGAAAAACAAGAAGTATTTTGGATTCGTTTTTGATGAGTTTGGTGTGTTTGAAGGTGTTGTAACTCTTCAGGATATTCTTGAGGAAATCACCGGTGAAATGCCAAGCCGAACAGAAACACCTGAAATTCTTCCATACGATGAATCCGAAAGTGCCTATCGAGTAGATGGCGATACTATCTTATCCGATCTTGAGCGAGAAACCGGACTTGCCATCAGTGCCAACGAGCATTATCAGACAATTGCCGGATATGTTCTTGACCGCTTCCAGAGAGTTCCTAAGCAGGGAGAAAAACTGGAGGTTGATGGCTGGACTATTGAAGTTTCAAGTGCGGATTTAACCAGTATCAATGTTTTAAAGCTTACTCGAAATGAACCTAAAGAGGGTGAGGAAGAAGATTCTGAGAGTAAATCTCAGGAGTGATAAAACTTGATTTTTTTACAATAATCTGCTATAAATATGCATGCTTGGATTTATACAGATTCAAGTCTGTTCAAGTGTGAGCTTGAACCTATACCTATCTTAGGATATGTATTTGATATAGTGGAACTTCAAAAGAAAGGGACCCTAGTTAGCGGTCCTTTTTTTATGGGATTTAAGAGGTACTAATGGCAGGAACCATTGAAGAAAAAGTTACTGAACTTGTAACACCACTGGTTGAATCCATGGATGTTAAAGTCTGGGGAATAAGATACCGAGGCGGTAGCGATCATGCGGTTTTACAGGTGTTCATTGATTCAGAAGACGGTGTAAGTGCAGATAAGTGTGGAGAAATCATGGATGTGTTATCTCCTGCATTGGATGCTGCAGATTTAATTGCACCTAAGTATACACTTGAGGTTTCTTCACCTGGTCTTGACAGAATCCTGTTCACACTTGAACAAACTAAGGCATATGTTGGAAAGACTGTTAAGGCAGAGCTGCGTATGCCAACTCAAGGAAGACATAAACTTCAGGGCATCTTAGAGAATGTTTCAGAAGATGGCATGCTCAAGATTAACGATAAGGTATCTGGTGAAATGGAAGTTGCTTTTTCCAATATCTCCACTGCCAGAGTCGTTCCTGAATTCCCACAGAACAACAAGAAAGCTCCTAGAAGCGCATCATAACGAGGTCTTAGATAGAAAATGGGTAAAGAGATTATTGCCATTGCAGAGGCGCTGTCAAATGAACGCGCTATTCCAAGAGATAAAATCTTTGAGGCTTTAGAGATTGCATTAGCAACCGCTACAAAGAAGAAGTATCAGGTAGAAATTCTTGTTCGCGTATCTATTGATAGAAAAGAAGGTTCTTATGATACCTTCCGTAGATGGGTTGTAGTAGATACAGACGGTCCTCTGGAGAAGCCTGCACAGGAGATTTCTCTACAGGCAGCTGTTATCGATCATCCTGGCATCAAGGCTGGTGATATTGTTGAGGAGCAGATTGAGTCTGTAGCCTTTGACCGTATTACTATTCAGACTGCAAAACAGGTTCTATCTCAGAAAGTTAAGGATGCAGAAAGAGAGCAGGTTGTTGCTGAGCAGAGAGAAAGAGTTGGCAAGATTGTTAACGCTACTGTCAAGAAGCAGACCCATGACATCATGGTTCTGGACTTAGGCAACAATGCTGAAGCTGTATTAAAGAGAGATCAGATTATTCCTCACGAGACTTATGGTAGAGGCGACCGCGTAAAGGTTCTTCTACAGGAAATCAAGTCAGAGGCAAATCGTGGTCCACAGATTATCTGTTCAAGAACATCTCCTGATTTCTTAAAGGAATTATTCAGAATTGAAGTTCCAGAGATTGGCGAGGATGTAATTGAGATTATGGGTGTCGCTCGTGACCCTGGTTCTCGTGCAAAGATTGCTGTGCGTTCAAAGGATAAGCGTATTGATCCAAGAGGCGCATGCATCGGTATGAGAGGTGCTCGTGTTACCGCAGTATCAAATGAGCTGTCAGGCGAAAAGATTGACGTAGTTTTATATGATGAGAATCTAGCTCAGTATGTAACCAATACCATGGAACCTGCAGAAGTTTCTAGAATTATCATCAATGAAGAAGACCACACTATCTGCATTGCTGTTGAAGAGCAGAACCTTGCTTTAGCAATCGGCAGAAACGGTCAGAATGTAAGATTGGCTTCTCAGCTTCTAGGCTGGGATCTAAAGGTTATGACTGAAAATGAGCTTGAGTCAAATCTTCAGGAAGAAGTTGGTAAGATTGTAAAGAATTTCACCGATAACCTGAATGTTGATGACGATTTTGCAAGAGCACTTGCAGATGCAGGCTTTACTAACCTAGAAGAAGTTGCTTATGTTGATCCATCAGAACTATTAGAAATTGATGGCATGGATGAAGAAACCGCTTCAGAGTTACAGAACGTTGCAAGAGAAGCTTTAGAATCAAAAGAGAAGGCTGAAAATGCCGAAGGTATCAAGCAGTTATCTGCACTAGAAGGTATTGACGAGGAGCTTGCAGCTAAGCTGGTTGCTCACGGTATCAAGACCGGTGAGGATTTAGCTGAGCAGGCTACAGATGACTTAACTGATATCGAAGGTCTGGACGAGAAGAAGGCTGGCGAAATTATTATGGCAGCTAGAAATGAGTTCTGGTTCAAAGATTCAGCAAAGTAAGATTTAAGGAAGGCTTTAGATGAGTGAAGAGAAAGAACAGACAGGCGCAGCACCAAAACGCATGTCTTTAAAGAAGTCTTCTAGTTCCAATGCTGCTATGCAGGGAACTAAGAAAGTTCAGGTAGAAGTTAGAAAGAAAAAGATTATTGTCGATCCTAAGGCCAGAAAAGCTCAGCTTGAGGCTGAAGCTTTAGAGAAAAAGGCTGCAGAAGAGCAGGCTGCCAAGGAAGAGCAGGAGCGTAAGTCTAAGGAAGCAGCTGGGAAGGCTGCTGGTAAGGCTGCTGCTGAAAAACAGCAGAAGGCTCAGGCTGAAGAGAAGAGCGCTGCTAAGGTTGAAGTTAAGGTTGCCGCTGCTAAGGTAGCCGTAAAACCTAAGTCTGCACCTGCTCCACACAAGGAGAAGGAAGAGGATAAGGCAACTGCTGAATTACGCAAGGCTCAGGAAGAGCAGCAGAAGCGTAAGTCAGAAGAAGAGGCTAAGCGTCTTGCAGAGCAGGCCAGAAAGCTTGCTGAAGAGAATGAAGCTCGCTGGGCTGCTGAAGAAGCTGCACGTGCAAGTGATGATGACGATGATGATTCATTAACCTCACAGTACGTTCGTGAAGCAGAGGCAAGACAGGAGCGTGAAGCTGAGAACCGTGGCCGTCACAGAGACAGAAGCGGTACTGACAGACGCGGAAGCAACAAGCGTTTTGAAGAAGCTGAACAGCAGAATAACCGTCGTCAGAAGGGCGGTAAGGCTGGTAAGGGCGTTAAGGGTGCTGCAAAACTAAATCAGCAGCAGCACGGCTTTAACCGTCCAGCTGCACCTGTAACCCGTGACGTTGAAATCGGTGAAACCATCACTGTTGCAGATTTAGCTGCAAAGATGGCTGTTAAGGCTACTGAGGTTATCAAGTGCCTGATGAAGTTAGGTGAGATGGTAACCATCAACCAGGTTTTAGATCAGTCAACCGCTCAGGTTGTTGCTGAGGAAATGGGCCACAAGGTTATTCTTCGCAAGGAGAATGAGATCGAAGAGCAGCTGTTAAGAGAGAGAGGTGGTTCTATCTCTGAGGCTACTATGAGAGCTCCTGTTGTTACCATCATGGGTCACGTTGACCATGGTAAGACCTCTTTACTTGACTACATCCGTAAGTCAAAGGTTGCTGTTGGCGAAGCCGGCGGTATTACCCAGCGTATCGGTGCTTATCATGTTGAGACCAGAAATAACGGTATTACCTTCCTGGATACCCCAGGTCACGCAGCATTTACCGCAATGCGTGCCCGTGGTGCTCAGTGTACCGATATCGTTGTTCTAGTTGTAGCTGCCGATGACGGTGTAATGCCACAGACTCTTGAGGCTATCCAGCATGCTCAGGCTGCCAAGGTTCCAATGATTGTTGCTATCAACAAGATGGATAAGCCAGGTGCAGATCCTCAGCGTGTAATCAACGAGTTAATGCAGCACTCTGTTATCCCTGAGTCTATGGGTGGTGAGAACCAGTTCGTAGAAGTATCAGCAAAGACTGGTATGGGTGTTGATGAGCTGTTAGAGGCAATTACTCTTCAGGCTGAAGTTTTAGAGCTTAAGGCTGTTCATGACGGTATGGCCGAAGGCGTAACCATTGAGTCACGTCTGGATAAGGGCCGTGGTCCTGTTGCAACTGTTCTTGTTCGTTCTGGTACTCTGCGCAAGGGTGATACTATCCTG
>JAZRAY010000185.1:0-2059 GCA_045634805.1 Succinivibrio sp.
TTCAATCCGATTGGTGCTCATAAGAGCGGAAGAATCGGCGAAAATCCAAGAGGTATTCCAAACAACCTGATGCCATACCTGACCCAGGTTGCTGTAGGCAGATTAAAGGAGCTTTCAGTATTCGGAAATGATTACCCAACAGCTGATGGTACCTGTGTTCGTGACTATATCCACGTTGTTGATTTGGCTTTAGGTCACGTTGCTGCATTAAATCACTGCCTGAATGTACCAGGAACCCATATTTACAATTTAGGTACCGGTATCGGCTACAGCGTTCTTGATATGGTTAAGTCATTCTCAAAGGCAATCGGCAGAGAGCTTCCATACAAGTTTGCTCCAAGAAGAGCCGGTGACGTTGTTGCCTGCTATGCTGACCCATCAAAGGCAAAGGCTGAGCTAGGCTGGGTAGCCAAGAAGACCCTGGATGACATGACTGCTGATTCTTACAACTGGCAGAAGAACAATCCTAACGGCTACGAAGACTAAAAGTTTTAAACAAAGGTAAGACATAAAATGACATCATTTAATTTAACAGATCATCCTCACAGAAGATTTAACGCTCTTACTGGCGAGTGGATTCTTGTATCACCTCACAGAGCTAAGAGACCTTGGCAGGGCCAGGTTGAGAAACTGGCTAACGAGATTAAGCCAAGCTACGATCCTAAGTGCTATCTGTGCCCAGGCAACACCCGTGTAAACGGCGATTCAAATCCTAAGTATGAGAAGAATTTCGTTTTCACCAATGACTTTGCTGCCTTAACACCAGATACTCCACTGGATGCTCCTGAGTCAGAGGAATTATTCCAGTTAGAGCCTGCACGTGGAACTGCAAGAGTTATCTGCTTCAGCCCAGACCACTCAAAGACTTTACCTGTAATGGACGTTGAAGAGATTCGCGGTGTTGTTGATTTATGGGGCGATCAGTTCACAGAGCTTTCAAAGACCTATAAGTATGTACAGTTATTCGAGAATAAAGGTGCAATTATGGGCTGCTCAAATCCTCATCCACACGGACAGATCTGGGCATGTAACTTCATTCCTGAAGAAGTTATGAAAGAGTACAAGCAGCAGAAGAAGTATTTTGAGAAACACAATACTCCATTACTGTTAGATTACGTAAATGCTGAATTAAAGAAGAAAGAACGTATTATTTTTGAAACTGAGTACTTTGTTGCTTTAGTTCCATTCTGGGCATTCTGGCCATTTGAGACCATGATTCTACCTAAGTTCAAGGTTCAGACCATCAACCAGCTTGATGATGCTCAGCGTAACGATCTTGCTTTAGCTATCAAGAAGCTGACCTGTCGTTATGACAACCTGTTTGAATGTTCATTCCCATACTCAATGGGCTGGCACAATGCTCCTGTTGACGGTGAGGAACACTCAGAGTGGCAGTTACATGCTAACTACTATCCACCTCTATTAAGAAGTGCAACTGTTAAGAAGTTCGTTGCTGGCTTTGAGCTATTAGCCGAGAAGCAGCGTGACTTAACCCCAGAGCAGGCTGCAACCCGCTTAAGAGATTTATCAGAAACTCATTATTCATTAAATAAATAAACATAGGATTTCAAAATGTCAGATATCAGAGAAATTTGCCTAAAAGCTTTTGAAGACAAATTCGGAACCAAACCAACCATGCAGGAGTATGCTCCTGGTCGTGTAAACATCATCGGTGAGCACACTGACTACAATGGCGGTTTTGTTCTTCCATGTGCCATCAAGTACGGTACCTGCATGGTAGCCAAGCCAAACGGCACCAACACAATGCGCATTTTAGCCGTTGATATGAATAATGATTATGATGAGTTTGAATTAGCATCAAAGATTGAGAAGCACCCAACCAAGCTATGGGTAAACTATCTTCGCGGTGTTTCATACCAGATCTGCGAGAAGTTCGGCAGCAAGGTTAAAGGTCTTGATATTGCTATCAAGGGCGACGTTCCTCCAGGAGCTGGTCTATCATCATCAGCTTCATTAGAGGTATGTTTCGGTCACCTGGTTTCAAATGCTTTTGATTTAAACATCGCCCTAATGGATATCGCTCTGATGGGACAGGCTG
>JAZRAY010000186.1:0-5349 GCA_045634805.1 Succinivibrio sp.
CGACATGGCTACGATCCGACTTATTGCGCTGTAGACTTAACGAAATAACCTTCAGAGAAAGAGTATCATCATCCTCTGACAGACCATCTAATATGGTTTCTGCATCCTGAAACTCATCGGTAACGATTTTTGAGAATGCCAGGCCTAATGAAGCAGCTCTTAGATCAGGCTCGTACTCTAAAAGATTCTCAAACATCTTTCTAGCGTTGTAAACATCGCCATTCATGCAGGCAGCCATTCCAAGCTGAACCAGCATTGAAATATCATCCTTTGTCTGTGTGGTTACCATAATTCTTTTCCTTATATCTACTTGAGCTGCAATTCTTTAACTTCACTACCCTTCATAAGAACTACCTTATTAAGGTCGATTGAAGTAACTACAAATCCGGATGGAAGAACACCGCCTTCGAAATATTTTCTTCCGTTCTTCAGTGTAATAAATCTCATAGGTTTCATCGTTACACTAAGTATAGCTGTTTCATCCATGTTCTGTGCTTTATTCCTACTATTTTTATCCTCTTCGGAACGTTCGCTTAATGAAGTAACTCTTTCGTCAGTCTGAGCACTCAGCTCAACAGTTTCTGTGCCATCAAGACGTTCAACACTTGAGCTGGACTTTGGATCGTATCTTGTAAACAACAATGGTATACCAAATTTCTTAGCTGTCTGATATCTGGCTGTCTCAAGATTATTCTCATCCTCAAGAGTAGTCCTGCCCTTGTAGAAAACCCTGCCATTGCCAACTACAAGCTGAATATTGTGAACACCAAGTTCTTCACAGTTATTCTTCAGTTCATTTTCAAGTTCATGTCTGTATATGATTCTGCCCTTAAGTCTGTCCTTATAGCGAGACTCCATGGCATTAAAGGCCTCAGCCTGGACATAGGCATCAGACATGTAACCATCAACACCAATCTTGCCATCATCAATGTAATGAGCCCGTACATAGTAGCCTAGATTCATAAAATCTCTTTCTACACCCAGGATCTCATCATCTCTGACTTCAACATTAAGGTTAAGTGTAGTCTTAAGCTTTGGCATAACCTCTATCAGTTTGGCAAAACGCTGTTTTGATTCTACAGAGCCATTGAGATCAATAACTCCATCGTTTACCTCAGTCTTAAGATCCTTAAAGCTATTCTCTTCAATGATGCTATTGAGTGCATTAAGATCAGTCTCAAGCTCATTGGCCCTGAATATAGTTGAACCAAACATCAGAACAAACAGCAGCAGAACAAGAACAAGTCCGCTTATGGCTGTAAGAACTATTGATCTGCTGGATAACAGCTCTTTGACTGTAAGAGGAGCTAATGTCTCTTCAGTCTTGCTCTCAGCACTCTGTTCAGATTCAGAAGCTGCGGCAGTATCCCCTTCTCCCTCGGCTTTTGGTGCTTCGCCTTCAGCAGGAGCATTTTCATCCTGACCTTCTGCGCCCTGAGATTCATCCTTAGGAGCCTCTACTGCAGTCTGTTCAGTGGCAAATGCAGGCTTAGCCCAAGGGCCTTTGATTGAAGCTGCTCGATAACAAATGAGGGTATCACCTAACAGAATGAAGCTGCCGCTTTCCCACTTCATCTGACCAGGCTCAACAGCCTGACCGTTCAACTGAGCAGGATCATTCAGTGTAATATTAACCTCAAAAGGGGTAACCTCAATTACAGCTGCAGAGCTTCCCATTTCCTCATCAGAGAAAATAAGATCATTATCTGTGCCATTACCAACCTTATATGAGCCTGGTTTTAAATCAAAGACCAGTCCATTGTGAGGTCCGGTGAACACCTTAAAGGTGTATGAATCAGCCATATTGTACTTCTGCTATTTATACTAATTTAATTGTTATTCTTTGATGCTCTGTTTGAACTGCAACCAGAGCTGTCTTTCTGTTTAACAGGACGCTTCAGATAATTATCCTGAGTAGCACTGACCTCAAAGGAGGCATCATCAATATCATCCGGCATTGCCTGTGCTTCACCCAAATCCAGTACCTTAGGAGTAATCAGAATCAGACGCTCTCTCTTATATTTGGTCTTAGAATCTGTGCCAAAAAGCTTTCCAATAACAGAAACATCCTTAAGACCAGGTACACCTGATGAATCATCCTGCTTATACTCTACATAGTAACCGCCTAAAAGCAGACTCTGACCTTCTCTTACAACAGCCTGAGTATTAATCTTGGTCTGCTTGATTGGAGGAACAGAATCACTTTCAGTAGCATTGCTTTCATTTGAATCCTGATTACTCTGTACAGATACAACCATGGAAATCATTGGCTTTTCTCCAGGCTTGCCCTCAATAATATGAGGAGTAACCTGAAGTACTGTACCAGACTCAACCTTGAAGAGATCTACATCCTGATAGCCTGCAACCTTTACATATCGTGTAGTGGTGTTCTCAAGAGTTGCCTCAACATTATCAAGAGTCATCACAGAAGGTCTGCCCAGTGTTCTTGCCTGCTGATTCTCCTCAAGGAAATTGATTGCAGAGAAGAACTGAGCTGAAGCAGAATTCAGAACAGTTGAGAAAATTCCGCCGTTGGTTGAATTAGTAATAGCGTTAGTTCCACCCCAGCTTAGGTTTGAGGATTTACCAACACCGCCACCAACTGTAAATGAACCGAATCTCTTGTTACCCTGCCACGAAATTCCCAGATCTTTTGCTGCAGAAACGTCAACATCCACAATTGCAGCATGAAGTTCAACCAGCTTTACAGGAAGATCGATATCTCTGATAACCTTCTCATAGTAGTTCATCTTGTATTCAGCATCATTGATGATAACCGCATTAAGTCTGGTATCAGCCATGATGTTAATGGAAGCGCCCTCATCATTACCAGGATTTGCATCACCAATGGTAGGGGCCTTTGGACCTTCATCCTCGCCTTTCTTCTCTGTAACTCCGACAGCTGCAAGTCCAGTTCCCTTCAGCTTGGAGACAGTAGCTGTCATTGGAACAATGGTATTGCTTGAGCCAACAGTAGCGCCGTTTACCATCTTCTGCAGAATTGAGGCAACACCTGGAATCACAATGGTTCTGTTCATAGATGTAATCTGAGTGTCGTCAGCTTTAGCATGCTTTAGCTTGAAAACACGCATTACACTCTTGGTGTCAAGATTCTTACTGAATGAAATTGCGAGGGTATCAATTCTGTGAACCAGATCAGATGGTCCCTGAATTACCAGCATACTGCCCTTTGTCTTTACAGGGAGTTCTGATGGTACAGTACCGCTGTTTACAAGAGTTTTGGCAAGAGTGTTCGCCTGCTGAGGAGTACCGACATTAACAAGCTTCTGTTCCCAGTCATTCTCGTGGAAGAAATAGATGGTGTCATTTACCACATAATAACGCACACCATAGGCAATCTTCAGACCGTCTAGAAACTGATTTCCAGGAACATCAGTAAATCTTCCGCTGACTACGCCGGTAATTTTGTTGGATACAACACAGTCCTTACCCATAACACGCGAAAAATCCTTCAGAACACTCTTGAGGTCTTCGCCATCAGAATAATGAGAGTATGAAGATGAAAAATTATAGGCAAAGGCTGGAGCTGCCAGCATTGCCCATAAAGAGAAAAATATACAGAGAAACTTTTTCAAAATACATCCCCAAAGCCCCTTTCTTTAGAGAATGCAGAACATTGTTTCTAAATAAAATACTGCATAGCCGAGAAAGGGGAAACTGAAACCATATTTCCTAATCTACCTTTAATATAATCAAAGTCGTTAAGAAAATCTTCAAATACTTCATCAATATGTGACTCATTTATTTCTATTGGTAGCAAAACTTGCTCTAAGATAACATCTTGACCATCAAGAACAATTCTGCAGCGGGAAAGTTTTGCAAGACCAGCGTTTAGTTTTGCGATGTCACGACACATATTGCTGAGATCTGGTTCAGATTCTGGAAGAGAGACTAGCTTCTGCTGAATGATAATGCAGACAGAATCAGGAGAATAAAAAGAGAGAACACCACTGTCTAATTCGACAAGGTATTCTCCGTGTTCACCGACATCAGGACTCCATCCTGTTATTTTCAGGATGAAGTCAAATGCCTCTTTTGGATTGTGAATTTCCATAGATTAGCCCATAACCTTATTCAAGGTCTGACGGTTAGTCTGTAACAGCTCGCTAATGTTAGACTGGCAGCTGGTAATTGCATTGCGGGCATCGTCCATACACTTCTTGATCTCTTCCATAGCGGTACGTAGTACTTCTGTCTGAGCATCAATATCCTTGTTACCTGCTTCCATCTTCTTTGTAGTGTAGTTATCGATAGCAGTACCTAACTGACCTACAGCCTGGGCAATTTGAGCAGCACCGGACCATATCTTGCCAGCTTGCTCAGTAGCCTTAATGCCAGCATCTAATTGAGCAACTTTAACTGCATCAGCTGCAGTACTTGCGTTAAATGCACTTACCGCATTATTGATACCTTTTAAACCTTTGATGCCACCGCCTATTGAAATAGCACCACCAATACCACTTAAAGCAGAGCAGCAAATACCTATAATCAGGCTCTTTAAGGCATCCTTACGCATATTTTCGGCCTGAGTATGCATATTGTTAACAATATTCTGACACTCTGACCACATCATCTTGACTTCCATGTCCTTACGGTCACGGTTCATCTTAATGATTGCCTGAAGAAGCTCAGTAATAGTTACAATGGTCTTCTCCTGAGCTGCAGCCATGGCATCGGTAGTCTCCTTGGTAGTCTTAGGAGTAATCGGTTTCTTTGGCTCAGGAAGCTGAGTCTTACCTGGATCAGCTGGTTCCTTAGGATCAGCTTTAGGAACCTCTCCTCCACCCTGAGTCTGTTTAGCCTTAGTAGGATCTACGTTATCTTCACCTTCAACAGGAACTGTTGGAACCTGTGGAGTGCTACCACCAACCGGATTAATATTGCAAAGTAATAATGAATCTAACTCTAAAATTCCGTCTTCAAAATTAAATCTCTTCATGATACACCCCCAAATTCCTAAGCCATTGCTCCAGCGCCGCCCATAGACATTACTGCTGCCTGAGTCTGAGCCTTATCTTTAATAACCTGATTTACATCATCAGTCATATGCTGGAAGAACTCAAGAATAGCCTTTACAGTCTTCTGGTTTTCCTGATCTTCTGCCATAAGTTTCTCTAGTGCTTTCTTAAGATCAATTTCATCTGCTTTAATATTCTGACCTTGATATTTGAACCAGGCAGTGAAACCGCCTGCAACACCAGTACCGATACCGGTTGCGCCGTTGGCGATAGTAGATGCATAGGAAAGTCTTGCACAGAACAGAGCTACCTTGGTACCGAAATCTGCAGCCTTTGCAGCCTTTGCAAGACCACCACCAGTAATGATACC
>JAZRAY010000187.1:0-3430 GCA_045634805.1 Succinivibrio sp.
ATTGCACCAGCCTGCGATGATGCCAAGTACAAACATCATTACAGCAAACAGAATTCCATGCTCTGATCTCTCCTCATTGAGTGAAAAACGGAATGGAAGCAGATACAGAATAATAAAGGTTGAGGTGAAAAGATAATTACAGGAGGTAACCAGCATGAAAACAACTTCACCAAAGGATCTCATGCACAGCCATAAACCGATGCTGATGAATACAACAGGTACAAATGGCATCTTAAATGGTGAAATCTTTTTACCGGTACCCATTAAATAAATAATATAAATCAATGAGATATAGCATAAGGCTGTTGCTATAGAGGATATAACCTTACCGCCCCATAAAAGCAGCTGAGCCAGGAAATGAGGAGGTGTTCTTCCGCCCCATGAGAAATAATGGCGGTACTGTGAAACACAGATGTCATAGAAGGATGACACCATATCCTCGGTGCCTTCGATTAGCTGATATCTGTAATCATTTGAATAATAAGGAATTAAAAACGCAAAAATCGCAATAAAAGAGAACCAGAGTAAAAGATAGATATTTGTTTTCAGTTGGAACATAACAAACTCGATATTAGTGTAAAATTACAATAGACAAGTATAGATCAAAGTTTCAAATATTAGTAATTATGCAACTCAAAGACTTATTAAAAGCTGATATCAACATTTCTTTTTCAAATTCTGTAAAACATATTGGCAATCTGAATATTACCGGAATCATCGGAACCATCGGTGCAATCTATGAAAAAAACGGTGGTCCATGCCTGGTAATCTGCGCAGATAACTTTGTTGCACAAAGTATTAAATCAACTTTGGTTGCTGTACTTCCAAAGGTTAAGGTTGAATATCTTCAGGACTGGGAGACTCTGCCTTACGATACACTGTCACCTCATCAGGATATCGTCTCCTCAAGAATCAGTATTCTCTCAAGATTAAAATCATTTAAAAATGAAATAGTTGTAACCACAGTTCAGGCAATTATGCCAAGACTGAGTCCTGTAGACTATATCAAAGCCAACAGCTTCTCAATTTCAAAGGGAGATATCAGAGATATTCAGGAGATTCAAAAGGAGATGACCTCCCACGGATATCTGAGAGTTGAACAGGTACTAGCTCCTGGAGAGCTTGCCATCAGAGGCTCTATTCTTGATATCTATCCTATGGGCTCTGCTGTTCCATATCGAATTGACTTCTTTGATGATGAGGTTGATTCCATCAGAGTCTTTGATGTCGACACTCAGAGATCACTTGATAAAATTGACAGAATTGCCCTGCTTCCTGCTCATGAATATCCACTCAATGAACAGTCTATAAGTGTCTTCAGAAGCAACTACCGAGATGCCTTCATCGGGGCCAACTTTGCCTCTCACTCAATCTATCAGGCAATATCACGCGGAGCCATCCCTGCAGGTATCGAGTACTACATGTCACTGTTCTTCAGCTCAATGAGCTCTATCTTTGACTATCTTACTGAAGACTACAGAATCATCACCGTGGATGATGTAAACAAGGCTGTAACCGAATTTGACGTTGAAGCTCATAAGCGAGCCCTGGAATTTGCAGGAAATCCTGATCATCCACCTCTTCCTGTCTCAAAGGTATTTTTAAATCCACAGGAAGTTTTTGATAATTTAAAGAAATATCAGTTAATTGAGCTTTATCAGGACAGCTTTGATGCAGAGCAGATTGAAAAAAGAGGCTTTTATAACACTGACTACGTCAAAATCCCAGATATAAGCTACAACCGTCAGGAAAAGGAATCGCAGAACAGATTCATTGCCTTTGTAAGTGACTTTATAGATAAAGGCGGAAGAATTCTGATGTCTGCAATCTCAGAGGGTCGCAGACAGAGTTTAAGAGAAACTCTGCCACGTGTTATCACCGACAAATACGGAATTAAGGCAGCCTCCTCATTTGAGGATTTTCTAAATGCCAAGGATCCGTTCATGCTTACCCTGGCACCTTTTGATGAAGGCCTGATTATACCTTCAGTAAAGCTGTGCTTTTTAACTGAGAATGAAATTCTTGGCTACAAGGTTGTAAGAACCAGAAAGGTCTCCAAGAACTCACAGATTTCACAGGATACCATCATCAAAAACCTCTCCTCACTAACCGAGGGTCAGGTTGTGGTACACATTGATCATGGTATCGGACGCTACCGTGGACTTAAGACCATGGAAATCGGAGGCATCAAGGGCGAATATCTGACCATTGAGTATCAGAACGGCGATATGCTCAATATTCCTATTACCGCCCTATCCAAGGTTGCAAGATACTCTGGCTCTGAGAATCCTCCTCTATCCAGACTTGGCTCTGATACCTGGAACAGACACAAGCAGAAGGCTGTTCAGAAGGTTACCGATGTTGCAGCTCAGCTTCTTGATTTATACGCAAGACGTGAAGCCAGCAAAGGTACTAAGTTTGAGATTGATGAGAAGTCATTAGACGAGTTTGCATCAGGCTTTGGCTTTGTGGAAACTCCAGATCAGAAGGCTGCTATTGATAATACCCTGGCGGATCTTGCAAAAGAACAGCCAATGGATCGCCTTGTCTGCGGTGATGTAGGCTTTGGTAAAACCGAGGTTGCCCTAAGAGCTGCCTTTGTGGTT
Organism: Succinivibrio sp.; assembly: GCA_045634805.1. Taxonomy (GTDB): domain Bacteria; phylum Pseudomonadota; class Gammaproteobacteria; order Enterobacterales; family Succinivibrionaceae; genus Succinivibrio. The sequence continues at coordinate 2,607 of JAZRAY010000187.1, forward strand.
GCAGCCTCAGGCTCTCAGGTTGCTGTACTGGTTCCAACCACTATTCTAGCCGAACAGCACTATCAGAATTTTATTGAAAGATTTGCCGGAACTGCAATCAACATTGAACTTCTTTCCCGATTCAGGACAGCAAAACAGCAGAAAGAAACTTTAGATAAGGTTACACAGGGAAGTGTCGATATTATCATCGGTACCCACAAGCTTCTTTCAAAGGATATCAAATTCAAGAAGTTAGGTCTTATCATCGTCGATGAGGAGCATCGTTTCGGTGTAAAACAGAAAGAGAAACTCAAAGAGCTTCGTGCCCAGGTTGATCTTTTAACCCTAACTGCAACTCCAATTCCAAGAACACTGAACATGGCCATGGAGGGAATGCGTGAGCTTTCAATCATCGCCACTCCTCCTGAGCACAGACTGGCGGTTAAGACCTTTGTAATGCAGAATTCAGATACCATTACCCGTGAAGCCATCATGCGTGAGCTAAGACGTGGCGGCCAGGTATATTATCTGCATAATGATGTTTCAACCATCAATCAGAGAGCCCAGCAGCTTGCCGCCCTGGTGCCTGAGGCAAAGATCGGCATTGGACACGGTCAGCTAAATGAAAAGGAGCTGCAGAAGGTTATGCGTGATTTCTACCATCAGCGCTTCAATCTTCTGTTATGTACAACCATCGTTGAAAACGGTCTTGATGTTCCTACAGCAAACACTATTATCATCGACAGAGCTGATATGCTCGGCTTAGCTCAGCTGCATCAGATCAGAGGACGTGTAGGACGTTCACATCATCAGGCCTATGCATATCTGTTCACTCCTCCAAAGGA
>JAZRAY010000188.1:0-1756 GCA_045634805.1 Succinivibrio sp.
ATGTTCTTGAGAGCCGCGATCTTGCAATGAAGGTCTGCGAGCATTACGTAAATGTTACCTCAAAACTTAATATTCCATACGTCTTTAAAGCAAGCTTCGACAAGGCAAACCGTTCATCTGTATTCTCATACCGCGGACCAGGTCTAGATGAGGGTATGAAGATTTTCGAGGAAATTAAGAAGACCTTCAATGTTCCTGTTATCACTGATGTTCACGAAGTATTCCAGGCTCCTATTGTTGCAGAAGTCTGTGATGTTCTACAGATCCCTGCATTCCTTGCCAGACAGACAGATCTGGTTGCTGCTATTGCAAAGACTGGTAAGGTAATCAATATCAAGAAACCTCAGTTCCTGTCTCCATCTCAGATGATCAATATTACTCAGAAGATCGAAGAATGCGGCAATAGAAATATTATGCTATGCGACCGTGGAACTAACTTCGGCTATGACAACCTTGTTGTTGATATGCTCGGCTTTGGTGTTATGAAGCAGGTCTGCGGCGGATATCCTATTATCTTTGACGTTACTCATTCTCTGCAGTGCCGTGACAGTACTGGTGCCGCTTCAGGTGGCAGAAGAGCTCAGGTTGCTGATCTTGCTCGTGCCGGTATGGCAGTAGGTATTGGCGGTTTATTCCTTGAGGCTCATCCAAATCCAAACGAAGCTAAGTGTGATGGCCCATCTGCACTGCCTCTAGATAAGCTTGAACCATTCTTAAAACAGTGTAAGGCAATCGATGATCTGGTTAAATCATTTGATGGTCTAGACACTTCAAACTAATATTTTCAAATCGAATGCTGGTATCTCTGCCAGCATTCTTCTATATATCATTTCGTTATAGTTAAAAACACTATTTTCCTTAGGATATCAATCATAGATTGATTGCTCTACATCGGTGGTTCTATTAGCTTCTAGATCCATCGGTAAAAAAAGAAAAGGAGATGATAAACATCTCCTTTCTAAAATCTGCTCTGATAATGAGTAGGTTAGCTGTTTCCCCAGACCTCATTAGCAATATCTTTAACCAGCTTCAGTTTCGCCCACTGATCTTCATCAGTTAACTTATTGCCGATTTCACATGAAGCAAAACCGCACTGAGGTGATAGATTTAACCTGTCCAGATCAACGTACTTAGAAGCTTCAGCAATTCTTTGCTTGATGAAGTCCTTATCCTCAAGATCTGCTCTCTTTGAGGTAATCAGACCAAGAATAACCTTCTTGTCTTTTGGAATATACTTAAGAGATTCAAATCCACCTGAACGCTCATCATCAAACTCAAGATAGAAGGCATCGACATTCTCTTTTGCAAATAAGAATGGTGCAATGCAGTAACAGCAGTAAAGGAAAAATCGGATATGCTTAGTTCTAGTAGTCCTACAGATAGAGATATTGAGCATCTTAATTCTTTCCTAAGTGAAAATAAGCTTACAATGATCGAATTTTTCCAAAGTGAAGCAAATTATAATGATTTCCTTCACCGCTTAAAGACGTTAGATTATATTCGTAAGGTTGCTGATTCTAAACAGGAAAGTTCTGCTTATTACAAGGCCGAATTTTATAATCAGACAATTTGGTCTGGAGTTGATATTTCAAGACTTGCAGACTTCCTTTTTGATACGGTGTCTTATGCAACAGTCTTTACCTCACATGATTCTGATGTTGTTAATCTTTCTAATTTTTATTTCTGACAAGTGTTTTATGAAAGTTGAAAGATCTAATTGAGATCTCTGTTTCTAATTATCCGTTTAATTATTATA
>JAZRAY010000189.1:0-3390 GCA_045634805.1 Succinivibrio sp.
TACCGTCAAAGACAGTTGAGATTCTTGGATTTACATAGGACTCGCTAAGCTCAGTGTAGTCAAGACCGCTGTTACGTAGAGAGCGACTGACCTTATCTAAAAGATTTCCTATCGTTGATGACAGTTTTGTGTAGACAACAAGAACCTTTGAGCCACCAAGATACTTAATCTGACGACCAACCTCGTTTTCCTGATTCATACCAAATAGAAAAGAGCTTTCACACTGAGAATAAAGATTGTCCATAAAGCGCCTTACTGATACGTAAAAAACTTCTCCAAAAAACTCATAGGTTAGTCTAGCAGATACTCACTAATATCTCTATAACCAAATGCAGGCGAAAGAATAATCGCCTCATGATCCTGCAAAACTACAGTGCAAAAAACATTAATACTAAAAAAACTTCTCCAGTGGGCAAATAAATCAAAAAAAAGGTTGACTGTAATCTCATTTCCTTTAAGATGTTTTCACAAATAAAGTAACAGTTTTTTCTCTTTATTATGGAGATTTCGTGCGTGAAAGACACTGGCGATAATGGGGTAGCCCCAATGGTTAACAGACCAAACGAATACAGCACACAAAAACAGATTCACAGACCAGGCGAGCTTCCAGGTCAGAAGGCATCACCTGTTGAACAGAATAAAAAGCCAATTCTGCAGATTAAAGGACTTACCAAAAACTTCAGTAACTTTACTGCAGTTAACAATGTTGATCTAACCATCTATGAGGGTGAAATCTTTGCTCTTCTGGGTTCATCAGGCTGTGGTAAATCAACTCTATTAAGAATGCTTGCAGGTTTTGAGCAGCCATCAGACGGTCACATTATTCTTGATGGTGAGGATATTGTTAACCTGCCTCCTTATAAGAGAACCTTAAACATGATGTTCCAGTCATATGCACTGTTCCCATATATGACTGTTCGCCAGAATATTGCTTTTGGTTTAAAGCAGGAGAAACTTCCACGTGACGTTATCAACTCACGAGTAGAAAAGATGTTAAAGCTTGTGCACATGGAAGAGTACGTTGACAGACGTCCATATCAGCTTTCAGGTGGTCAGAGACAGCGTGTCGCTCTGGCAAGATCACTTGCCAAGGAGCCTCGTCTGCTGTTACTTGACGAGCCTATGGGTGCACTTGATAAGAAGCTTCGTGAGCAGATGAGACTGGAGCTTGTAGATATCATCAACTCTGTTGGTGTTACATGTCTTATGGTTACCCACGATCAGGAAGAGGCTATGACCATGGCTGATCGTATTGCTATTATGGACCGTGGTGAGTTCGTTCAGATCGGCGGACCTCGTGAGATTTACGAGAACCCTAACTGCCGTTTCTCTGCAGAGTTCATCGGTCAGGTTAATATGTTTGACTGCACACTGACCAAATCGGACAACAAGCACTCTGTTATTCAGTGTAATGATTTCCCTCGTCCAATCGAGCTTCTGCACGATATCGATATTGCAGACGGTATGCCTGTATCTATCGCCATGAGACCTGAGAAGGTTTACATTTCTCATGAGGAACCAACCGATCCTACCAACTGGTGTGAGGGTACTGTAGAGAACATCGCTTATCTTGGTGATATTTCCATTTACTACGTTCGTCTTCCATCAGGCAGAATCATTACCTCTACTCTGCCAAATGTAGACAGATTCAATGTCGGTCTGCCAACCTGGGATGACAAGGTTTACTTAAGCTGGGATCCTGAATCCTGTATTGCCCTGACCTTCTAACTCATCTTTAGAATATAGAGAAGAATTAAACAATGGCTTTAATAAATTCAAATATGATTAGAAATCCTGGGTCAAAGGGACATCGTCCTCCACCTAGGTATGTTCCTGGCAGAAAGATTTCATTAAGAGAGAGAGCAATCATCTTCCTTCCATATATGTGGATGATTCTCTTTTTCCTGATTCCGTTCCTGATTATTTTCAAGATTTCATTTTCAGTAACTGAAATTGCGATACCACCTTATTCTCCAATTGTTACATTTGAAGAAGGTGCAATGCAGATTATTCTGCATCTTGAAAACTACACCAACATCTTTATTGATCCAGATGGAACCTACATGCGTTCATATCTGAAATCAATTCAGGTTGCAGCGTTCTCTACTCTTTTATGTCTGATAATCGGTTATCCGATTGCCTGGGCTTTAGCCACATCAAAGAGTGCGACCCGCAATATTCTCTTTATCCTGATTATCATGCCAAGCTGGACTTCATTTGTTGTTAGAATCTATGCCTGGATGACCATTCTGAAAAGAGACGGAATCATTAACGATATTCTTATGAGTTTAGGAATCATCGACCATCCTCTGCATATGCTGCAGACTGATTTTGCAGTTTATGTGGGTATCGTCTACTGCTATCTGCCTTATATGGTACTGCCACTGTTCTCATCACTTATGAAGGTTGATTACAGTCTGATTGAGGCAGCTCAGGATTTAGGATGCCGTCCGGTAAAGACCTTCTTCCATGCGCTGGTTCCTCAGACGAAGAGCGGCATTATCGCAGGTTCAATGCTGGTATTCATTCCTGCAATCGGTGAGTACGTAATTCCTGAGCTTCTTGGCGGTAAGGATTCAATTCTTATCGGTAGAATCCTGTGGCAGGAATTCTTCAACAACAGAGACTGGCCTCTTGCTTCATCTGTTGCAATTACCATGCTTACAGTTATGGCAATACCTATTATCTGGTTCTTCAAAAATCAGCGTAAACAGGGGGAGCTATGATTTTAAATAAAAATACCAAAAGCACACTGTTCAGATTTGTTATTCTGACTATTACGCTGATATTCCTGTATCTGCCAATAATGACTCTTGTTGTTTACTCATTCAATGAGTCAAAGATGGTTACAGTCTGGACCAACTTCTCTTTAAAGTGGTACAGAGCTTTAATGAATAACGATGCAATCATCACTGCTGTCGGAATCTCTATGACGATTGCCGTCATGTCAGCAATTGCATCTGTAATCATCGGTACCCTGGCTGCATTTGTAATGGTAAGAATCAAGAAGTTCACAGGCGAAAGTGCATTCCTGCTTTTCATGACAGCACCTATGATTCTACCTGAGGTTATCACCGGTCTTGCCCTGCTGTTACTGTTCGTAACCTTAGGCGATATCATTCCGGTATTCTCAGATCGCGGCATGATCACCATTTGGATTGCCCATGTTACTTTCTGCTCTGCCTATGCAACAGTTGTTATCCGCTCAAGATTCGTTGAACTTGACGTTTCAATTGAAGAGGCTGCTAAAGATCTTGGTGCAGGTCCTATGAAGGTATTCTTTGTGATTATTCTGCCTGCAATTATGCCAGCAGAGGTTGCAGCATTCCTTTTAAGCTTCACCATGTCTATGGACGATCTGGTTATCGCAAGCTTTGTTGCCGGACCAAA
>JAZRAY010000190.1:0-6363 GCA_045634805.1 Succinivibrio sp.
GGACTTCACTAAATTGAAGTCTCTTTTTTTCTAATTAACCTAAAGTTCTCATGTTTCATAACCGTTAATAAAACAATAGGGGTTAAAAGAGGTGAGACATGAGCTCTGTAAATTTCGGAAACGAAGCTTTAACTGCAGCAATGGCTAAAAAAGCTACTGATGCTCAGGGACAGATTGCAATGGCTCTGTTAAGCGGTGCAGCACAGACTGTATCACAGACATCAAAGATGAATGCACCTGCAGCACCAGTACCACAGGTAACTAACGCACCTTCACAGGGTGCACACATAGATACCTACGCTTAAGTCAATTAAGTTGCGAAAAAATAAGGGAGCCTTTCGGCTCCCTTTTTCTTGGCAAATTGACAGATTAGACTGCTGTCATCAGCTTCTCTTGTACACAGCGGTACGAGGGAAAGCTTTTCCTTCCTCATCAAACAGATAACATGCTGTTGAAGGAATTCCTACTTCCATGTTGTCACCTGGACGAACATCAAGTTCACAGTCAGACTTCACGGTGAAATCTGAACCAACCTCTGATGAACCACAGTCCATGTATACAAAGAATTCAGCACCTAGATTCTCGGTTACAGATACCTTGCAGGTGATCTTGCCACCATCAGCCTTATCAGAATCGGCCTTTACAAGATGCTCTGGTCTTACACCAAGAGTAACCTTGTCACCAACCTGAGCTCTTCTAGCGTCAACACAAGCAGTAATCTTCTCACCCTCAGATAACTTAACAACGCACTTATCTTCGGATACAGACTCGATTTCACCCTTTAGGAAGTTCATCTTTGGAGAACCGATAAAGCCTGCAACAAACTTGTTAACAGGATGGTTGTACAGCTCAAGTGGAGCACCGAACTGCTCTAGATTTGATTCGGTCTGAGGATTCATAGCCAGAGGGCTTAGAACACAGATCTTGTCAGCTAGAGTCATAGCCTCAACCTGATCGTGGGTAACGTAAATGATGGTTGCATTCAGTTCACGGTGTAACTTGGCAATCTCAAGTCTCATCTTCACACGCAGAGCTGCATCAAGATTTGACAGAGGCTCATCGAACAGGAATACAGATGGGTTCTGAACGATACAACGACCAATTGCAACACGCTGACGCTGACCGCCTGACAAAGCCTTAGGCTTACGCTCTAAGAAAGCCTCAAGACCTAGAACATCAGCAGCCTGAACAACGCGACGACGGATTTCTTCCTTATCCATCTTCTTTAGCTTCAGACCAAAAGCCATGTTCTCAAATACAGTCATGTGAGGGTATAGAGCATATGACTGGAACACCATACCGATATTTCTCTGAGATGGAGGAACATCATTGACTCTCTTTCCGCCAATCATCAGATCACCGTCAGTAATATCCTCAAGACCTGCAATCATTCTTAACAGAGTTGATTTACCACATCCTGAAGGACCAACGAATACAATGAAGTCACCGTCTTTAATATCAAGATTGATGTTTCTTAAAGTATCTTTTAATAAAGCTGGGTTATAGTTCTTTCTTACTTTCTGTAATAATACGTCTGCCATTTTCTTTTATCTCTTTTTTAAATCTTTAAACTATTCTATCTCTAATATAATTAACCTTTTACACCACCAGCGGTCAAACCACCAACTAACCAGCGCTGTGCAAGCAGGAATACGATGGTAATTGGTAAGCCAGACAGAACAGCTGCGGCGGCGAAATCACCCCATAAATAATTCTGAGGATACAGGTACTGCTGAGCTCCAACTGCTAATGTCAGTTCATCCATATCAAGTAACAGAACTGATGCAACAGGAACCTCGGCAACAGTTGCAATGAATGCAAGGATGAACACTACTGCAAGAATTGGAACTGATAGAGGTAAAAGAATCAGTCTGAATGCCTGCCATGGTGTAGCACCATCAATCGCTGCAGCCTCTTCCAATGAAGCGTCGATAGTTTCAAAGTAACCTTTAATTGTCCAGATGTGAAGAGCAATACCACCCATATATGAAAGGATCAGACCTCCATGAGTGTTCAGACCCAGCCATGGGATATACTCACCAATCTTATCGAACAGAGCATAGATAGCAACCAGAGCCAGTACAGCTGGGAACATCTGGAAAATCAGCATTCCGTTTAAGATAGTGTTCTTGCCAGCAAACTTCATACGGGCAAATGCGTATGCAGAAGTTGTTGACAGACAGATAATCAGGAATGATGTAATAAATGCAACCTTTACAGAGTTCCATAACCAGCGTAGAACTGGGAATGGAGGAGGAGTGATAGTCTCCTTGTAAATACCGTAAGAGGTACCGTCCTTATCATTCTTATCGATAAGATATCTTGTTGAAGTATCGCCATCACCGACTTTTACAACAATCTTATGAGCAAGAGTCTTGCACAGAGCAAAAGCGGAATCTGCATCAGCAAGCTTTTCAGAGTCAATTCCATCAACATTAAAGTCTGATGAAACCTCTACAGCATCGTCTAGAGATTCAACCTTCTTTACATCCTCAGGATCGAAGGCTTCTGAAACAAATGCTCTGAATGAATCATCTTCCTGTGTTGAAACATACATCTGAACCTTGCCGTCATCTGAGTTCACAAAATTTACTATAGAACCTGGAATACGGTTTAGTTTCTTGACATCAAAGCCTAGGGCTAATCTCCAGTGATCTAGTGTCGATGTGGAGAACTTAGGAATAACGTCACCTACTGAATAGTTACCCTGTCTGAATGAAATTGCAACAATCATCAGCAGAGGAAACATGATTAGACATAGGAAAAACAGCATGAAAACATGTGCGGCTGCTTTTCTGTATTTTAATGATTTTGGTTGAACAATAGCCATTTTCAAAACTCCCTACTACTGCTGCATTGCACTGTTCTTTGCATACTTAAGCTGAAGCAGACTTAGAAGGCCGACCACGATGAAGATCATGGTAGCAACTGCAGCAGCTAGACCGTAATCGTTACCCTTGCCACCTTCGAAGGCGATTCTGTAGGTAAAGCTTACAAGTAAATCAGTGTAACCTGCAGGAGCCTGAGTAGCTTCAATGATGTCAGGACCACCTGATGTCAACAGCTGAATCAGAACGAAGTTGTTGAAGTTGAATGCAAAGGATGCAATTAAAAGCGGAGCCAGTGGCTTAATCAGAAGTGGCAGAGTGATGCACTTAAGATTGGTCCATGGGCTTGCGCCTTCAATTGCAGTTGCCTCATACAGATCATCTGGGATTGATTTTAGAAGACCCATGCATAGGATCATCATATATGGATAACCTAGCCAGCAGTTAACAATCAGAATCATGCCACGAGCTGCCCAAGGGTCAGTGAACCATTCAATTGAATTCCACTCAAGACCGAACAGGTTATATATAGGTGCCATTACAGCATTTAGGAATACATTAAGTTCACCGAAATTCTGATTGAACAGACCTTTGAATACCAGAATAGAAATAAATGATGGTACTGCATAAGGAAGAATCAGGAATACTCGGTAGATACCCTTAAAACGCAGGAACTCCCACTGAACAAGACATGCAAGAACAAGACCGATTGCAAGTGTAATCAGCACGGTTAAACCAGAGAAACATACTGTCCAGGTAAAGATCTTAAGGAAAGGCATACGAATGCTTTCATTTGACAGGAACTTAACATAGTTCTTAAGACCTACACCAACTTTAAAGCCAGGTGCAAACTCTTCCCCAAGTAGTTCGCCCTTCTCGTTGGCATACTGGTAGTAGCCGGTTTCCATGTTTGGAAGGAACAGCTGCTTGCTCTGAACATCCCATAAAGCGTTGTGCTCGGTTACAACATAGCCGTTTTCAGCCTTTGAACCTTTCTTTAATGGAATGAACTTTTCATCCTCCGCACTGAACTTTCTTAAACCGCTTAAGGTTAATTCCTGACCTTTCTCGGCTAAATGAAGCTGCAGTCTCTGGATGTTGTTCTTTAAGGTCAGCATCTGTCTCATAGGAACAGCTGTTCCCTGGACAGAGTCTGAGCTAGCTTTCACAAGGTTAATTGCAATAGGAGTTGTGTTTTCGTTATCTGAATCTGAGTTCTGCTTTAGCTCAACAGGATTTGCAAGCTTATATGATTCGCCGTCCTTGCTTAACAGAATATCAAATTTGCCTTTTCCAAGGTCAAACAGTTTGAAATCGTAATCACTGCCCTCAGTCTTGAAGGTTTTCTTCATATGGTATTTCATTGCATTTTCAACACTCATAACATGAGCACCAGAATAATTGGTGAATGAAATCCACAGTGTGTAGACCAGAGGGAAGATAATAAATGCAGTCATGCCGGCTACAGCTGGGAAAGCATAGCGCTGGGCATACATTTTCTTGCTTACAAATACGTATACGCCAACACCTACAAGTACAAGGTCAAGCAGAGGATATGCAATATCTCCGTTAATGTACATGCAGACATCAGCATACAGATTTACAAGAACAATTAGTAAAACAATTGTCCATTTCATAGCGACTTTTGGACAAAGTTTCTTATCCTGAATCGATGACAGAATCATGTCTAAAATTCCTAATTTGCCAAAAAAAGAGTAAAAAAATTCCCAGCACTAAAGTAATGTGCTGGGAGATTAGTTGTTCGATTATTCGCTTACAATACGCTTTGCAGCAGTATTTGCAGCCTCTTCAACGCCCTGACGACCTGAAGTGATATTCTTTAGAGCAGTCTCGAATGAAGACCAGAATTTGCTCATCTCAGGAACTGAAGGCATTGGCTCGCCATTCTCAGCGTTAACCTTGGTAGTAGCGATACGAGGATCTTTATCAAGCTTGCTCTGGAATGACTTAAGTGCAGTTACACCTAAAGCCTTATCGTTATTAACAGCCTCAAGACCTTCATCAGTTAGAAGGTAGTTCTCTAGGAACTCAACAGCAAGATCCTTGTTAGGTGAAGCAGAGTTCATTGCAAGGCCGGTTACACCAACAAATGCCTTAGCATCCTTTCCACCTAGCTTAGGTAATTTATAAACAGTGAAATCAACTTTTGACTGATCGTAGTTTGGCCAGCCCCATGGACCGTTGATGATACATGCAGCCTGATTCTTGGTGAACTGAGCTTCCATTACGCCGTAGTCTGCACCCTTATCCATGTAGCCCTTGTCTAATAAGGTCTTGATGAAGGTTAGACCAGCCTTTGAGCCAGCATTTGCAACACCAGTGTCTTTTACATCATAGCCAGTTGCAGTCTTCTTGAATGCATAACCGCCCTGTGCAGCAATCAGAGGGTATGAAAAGTATGGAGTGGTGTAAGCCCAGATAATAGGCTTAACACCTGATTTCTTCAGCTCGTCCCCTAGCTTCATTAAATCTTCAAAGTTCTCAGGCTGTGACTTTACGAATTTATTGTTACAGATTAGTGAAACAGCCTCGACAGCAACAGGATAACCAACAATCTTGCCATCAATAGTCATTGCATCCCAGCCAACATCAGCGAATCTAGCCTTTACTTCATCGCTAACAGTGATTGGAGAAATTAAACCTGCCTTTGACCACTCGCCAAAACGGTCATGAGCCCACATGATTAAGTCAGGGCCATTGCCGGTTGCAGCGGTCTGCTGGAATTTAACTTCTACCTGGTCTGGATGTGCAACGGTAACCTTGATGCCAGTATCAGCGGTGAACTTCTCACCAACCTTGGCTATACCGTTATATCCTTTATCGCCGTTAACCCAGATGGTTAACTGATCTTTTTCAATTGCTGCATGAGCTGACATTGATAGACCCAATGTAACAGCGCAAATTGCAGAAGCTAAAATAGTTTTCTTCATTTTATGATCCCAGTAATTTATTCTCTTTATGTATTGTCTGTGTAAGGACGTTTTTACCTTTTTTAACCTAATTAATCGTTTATCCGATTTCTTAAGTTAATAAGATTTTAAATATTGGCGAAACAAAATAACAATAGAATAATGACCTAAAATTATACTATTTTGACATCTTTCATTTTTTTTGTGACATCAAGCAGAATATTCTTTTTTTTATGAAAATATCTTCTGATAAAAAACTTTTATGAGACTTGCTGATTAAGAAAGGGATTTTTAAGCCTTTTGCGAAAACATCTCAAATGTACTTCACAATTATTTACTTAAAAAACAAAGCAATGATCCGTTATAGCTCACACTTTTGTATAGAATATAATACAGATCTGATAAATAAAGGCTTTTATTTGTGATTATTTTCAAAGTGAACTAATTCTGACGGTACTTAAGAGGAGTAATTCCGTACTTCTTTTTGAACAGTCTGAAAAAGTAGGATTCATTATCAAAGCCATGATCAGATGCCACATCGGTAATCTGTTTTTCTCCTCGTAAAATATCATCTGCAGCCATCTGTAGACGGTAGTCATTTACAT
>JAZRAY010000191.1:0-6623 GCA_045634805.1 Succinivibrio sp.
GCCAATGATATTCTGGCTCCATATTTAAAGCTTTATGCAGATAATGTCTGCAATCCTGAAGTACAGATCTACAAATTTATTGAGTACTTTGGAATTGAACTTAGTGCTGAGAACTGTACCTTATTTGAACATATTGATTTATCTAAGAATATTTCATACCAGAACTACGATATCGATCCTACTCTGAATATGATCCGTACTCAGATCTGGGTAAATGAGGAACTGAATGTTCCTGATGACTACGTTCTGGTTCCAAAGGATATTGTTAATAAGGCCTATGAGGACCGTGTATACAAGGAATACACTGTTGATGACGACTTATATGTCGCTATTCCTCTAGAGCTTGATTTAAATCCTGTTGGTGTGGTCTTTATCAAGAATCCTAACAGAGATTATCTCAAGACCCTAGAGCCAGCCATTAAGACTATTCAGAGACTGCTTACCGGTTCCATAGAGCTTAAGAAGATGCATATGGAGCTGTCTAATGTTGCAAGTACCGATCCTCTTACCGGACTTAAGAATCGTAAGCAGATGCTTGTTGATATCAACAATCTGTCTTTAAACAACCGTATCGGTGTAATCTTCCTGAACGTAAATTCACTTAAGGAAATCAATACTGAGCACGGTACCAAGTACGGTGATGAGATTCTTGTTAAAACAGCTTCTCTTCTAAAACAGCTGATGCCTGATAACAAGAATATCTACAGAATCGGCGGTGACGAATTCGTTGCAATTCATACAGCAATTGATGAAGCTGAATTCTGTGTGCTCTCTGATATGCTGAAGGCCTTCATGCTTTCAGAAAAAGGTTTCTCTGTTTCTGTTGGTACTCACTGGGAAAAGAGCGGCATTCTGATTCAGAAGGCAATCAATCTTGCTGAATCTGATATGTATTCTGAGAAGAAGACCTATTATCGAAACAATCATAACGGCGGTCGCTACAGAAAGCAGAATGATGCAATTCTGAAACTGATGGAGCCTGATAAGATTAAGTCTTATATTGAGCAGAACTGCTTTAAGATTCTGTATCAGCCAAAATTCAAGATTCAGAATGATGTTGCCGAGATTGCAGGTGCAGAGGCACTGGTAAGACTGGTTATCAATGATACCGTTATTCCTCCAGATGACTTTATCCCTGCTTTAGAGTCAGCTCATTACACTTATCTTATCGATTATTTCGTATTTGAGACAATCTGTAAGAGAATGCGTGAAAGACTTGATCAGAACGAGAAGGTTCTGCCTGTTTCATGTAATTTCTCAAGACATACCATTATCAGAACCGATTTTAAGGAAACCTTAAAGTCTATTCTTAACAAGTACAAGATTGGCTATGATCTGATCCCTCTTGAGGTATCTGAACACACCAATACCTCTCGCTATCAGGATCTGATTGAGGTTACCAATAACCTTGCAGAGGAAGGCTTCAATATCTCAATTGATGACTTCGGTACAGCTCATGCGAATATCTATTCTCTGGCTGATTTATCTGTTAATGAAGTTAAATTTGATAAGAAGCTGATTGATAATCTGGCATCTGAGAACAACTCAAAGATCACTACTATTCTTGGTGTTCTGATCACCATGTGTAAGAAGCTTGGTATTAAGACCATTGCTGAAGGTGTGGAAGAAAAGGAACAGAGTGATATTCTGAAGGCTTTAGGCTGTGATGAGATTCAGGGCTACTACTACAGTAAGCCTATCAAGGATGAAGATTATTACGGTAAATTCTAAAAGACAACGCCTGGCATTAAGTCAGGCGTTCTAGTCTTAAGGCTGTGGATTTAGAACCTTAAGACGAGCGCTTCCGCCCTTCTTTGATAATGACTTATAAAGCTCATCAACAACTGGTGAAAGCTCATTATCTATTCCGTATGGATAGTTTAGAATCAGCATTCCTGAACCGCACATTCCAAATACTTCCTCCTGAGGCTCAACACATAGTTCAACCTGCAGCATAGGAATATTCAGACGGCGCAGATCCTGTGTCAGATTCTTTGAGTGATCACGAAGCTTTCCAAGTACAGGATACCAGATAGCAAAAATACCGGTATTCCACTTTGAATGACCGTTTTTAACTTCCTTTACAAGATCGATATACTCGTTCTTCTCTTCATAGGCAGGATCAATCACTACCATACCTCTGCGAGGTGTAGGTGGCAGCAGCGCATTTAATGCCTCAAGACCTTCACGGTTCTGGATGGTGCAGCGTCTGTCTCTTTTTAAATTGTTTCTAAGATTCTCAAACTCGTTTGGATGTAAATCAATCAGAGTGAACTTGTCTGTCTCTCTGCCAAGCCTGGTTTCAAATAAAGGAGAGCCTGGATAGAAATTTCCGTCATCCTGATTAACTTCATCATATACAGCGTAGAATTCAGGAACAAGCTCGCGTAGTACCTTGTTGTCCTTGATTTTGCTGATTCCGCTCTTAAATTCCTGATTTTTCTGAGCCATAAAGCCATCAAGCTTGTATAGACCTGAGCCTGAATGGGTATCAATTACGATATATGGCTTCTCTTTTTTGTTTAATGCTCTCATCAGAAGGCAGATCACCATATGCTTTAGAATATCAGCGTGATTGCCTGAATGAAAACCGTGTTTATAACTGAGCATAAAATCCTATTTCCTTAAAAAATTTGTAGGTAGTTTATCACGAATCGCGCTGTATTCGTCTAAAATTAAAATGATGAAAACACAGGAGTGTATGTTTTGAGCTGTAAATATATTGTTTTATCTCTTCTCTGTCTCTGTATGAGTTCATATGCCTTTGTCATTGACTATGATGCCATCAATGATAATGACAATACAGATTACTATGGAGCCAATTCTCTTGAATACTCCTCTCAGGGAAACTACTCTGAGGACGGAGTAAGTCGTGTTATTGTGCCACACGACAGAAACAAAGGCGTAGCCTCCGATTATGACAATCAGGGAAACGGCTTAAAGCTTGAAGGCGTCAACAAGGAAGATCTTGAAAAACTATACTACGGCAATGAGCTGTACAACAAAACCAGATAGGCTTTAGAAGCGCATCTGGTTTAATGCATCCTGAAGACCGGTTACCCACATCACTGCATTCTCATAGGCCATAAGAATATCATGTCGTGGCATAAAGCCTGAGGCCATAATACCGTCTACATACTCAAGATCAAGTGATTCCATTGAGACCGCTATATTGTAGATGGTCTCATACTCAGGAATCTCCTTCATGATCATCTTGATTCTGTTATTGATCTTCTCAGTAGTGATATCAACCTTTGAGGTTGTAAATGCGTACATCTGAGATATCAGTGAACCAAGACCTAAGGAGAAGCCAAAGGTTACATCAATCTTTCCTGCGTGATAGAAGGTAAGCTCTTCAATGAATTTAGCTCTCAGAAGAATCTGACGTAATGGTTCGTAAATTATATACTTGCCCTTGTTCATATCCTTGTCAGGACGGTAGAACTCCTCAAGAATCATTAGAATCATGATGCAGACAAGCTTATTTAGAACCTCTACATCCATTTCATAGAGGAAGCTTTCAAAATCGGTTCCGATTAGATATTCGTTTTCTCTGCCCTGTTCCAGATAATGCAGAATAATAGGCATATAGCTCTTGATATCATTTCTGGTGGAAATGAAGCTTACGAACATCTTGTATTCTGGTCTTACCTCCAGAAGCTGATTGATGATCATAAGACAGATTTCAAAAGCGTTTCTGTTTACCTTATAGAAGAACGGATTGAAGTTCTGCTGCAGAATATCCTTTGGGAAGGTTGGACAGCAGACATAATCAGCACCTGATTCAAATGCGATTGAAGCCTTGTTCACATTATCGCAGCGATCACAGATAATCTTGATCCATGGGGCTTTCTTGATGATATTGCGGGCAAGAATGAACTGCTCTTCAATATCCAAAGTCATATCAATAACAGCGTAGGTAATTGAACGAAGCTCTCTGAACCAGTTGGTGTAAACAATGGTATATACATCCGCAGCAATGGTCATGCTTTCCTTTTTCAGCATGTTAATCTGGTGCTGGAATGATATTGATGAATCCTGTCTGTCCTGCAGATGCAGAATGAATCTGGTTGCAGGCAGTGAACGTGCGTATTTTGTCAGATCAGAGCACAGCGGGAACTCGGTCATACAGATACCGTTTCTCTGAGTGAAGAGTTCACTATGTCTTCTGATGTAGAAACCAATAGAAATGTGTCTTACATGCTTTTTTTCTATCATGTCGGGACGGAAGCTGCTCTCGCCTGCTGTATATCTGAATACATAGCACAGAAGAGTACCCTTTTTGTCATATACAGGGGTTCTGCTTAGAACATTGCAGCGATCTTTTGAGCGAACGAATTTAGTGGACTTTGTTCGCAAAGAATCCGAATTAATAGAAGGTGAAGCATCAGTTAAGCTGTTTGGGTTTATATAAGCCATTTATATCCATCATACCTTTTTCAAGATCTAGCCTATGATCTTGAATTACTGTATTTAGTTTAGGTAATTGTTTTTCTATTTTCTTAAATACAGATCTGAATTTTATTATTTATATAGTTCAATCAGTATATCAGACTATATCTGATTTTCTTTTTTGTGATGTAATAGAGACCTTATCAAGCTTGGTTGACAGTTCCCCTATTGCATAGCGTTTATTTTTATTTATTCTACCAGAAGCCATCTCGTAGAATTTGTCATCATCAACAGTGTAAATTGCAGCATTTTTTCTGTCAATGAATACACGGGCAATCTGATCCTTATAGTAATGGTGATTGATACCGCGCTTTACTGCACCGGTGAAGAATCTTGGTTTTAAGCTTCCGCATTCCTTATACAGTACCGCTGAACTTCTAGGCTTCATAAGCTTGCCTGAAGAGCCTGATTTAACATCAAAAAGAACGATAGCGTAGGCTACAACAATAATTGGAGCTGAATCCATACGCAGCTTTCTGCGGATGCGGTTGAATCTGATTACTCTATAAATATAGAGTAACTGATAGAACGCAACAAGAATTGATAATGTATAGAAATGATCGTGGAAGATTGCGATATTACCGCTGGAATAGCAGTAAACCAGTACCGCAAAAAGGATCCAGAATAAGTAGAAGGATAATCCGAATCCTTTTTTAACAATGGTGTCTACTACGTTTACATCAAACCTTACGCCTGCTCTTTGCAAGTATGATTGCAGGTAGACATTTGGTGGAAGGTTTTTCAACGTAATCTCCTAATTATTAGCGATCTTTAACTTCAAACCAGAACTGCTTTTCCAGACTGATAAATAAAGACTCAACAGGTTCATTATTCTTCTGTGTCATTAAGCTTACCACGAAAATAACAAGTGAAGAAATAATAAATCCAGGAACAAGTGAATATAATCCAAAGAATTGACCTAATTCCCAAATAATTACAGTTGCTGCACCGGCAATCATACCGAAGATAGCACCTGCAAGGGTCATTCTCTTCCAGAATACTGAGATTAGAACAGCAGGTCCGAATGAAGCACCAAAGCCAGCCCATGCATAGGCAACAAGCTTTAGAATTCCTGAATTAGGATCAAGAGCGATTATATAGGCAACAGCTGCAACCAGTAACAGCATACCGCGACCAACCCAGATTAGCTCGCCCTGAGATGCATGTGGACGAATCAGTCTGCAGTAGAAATCAGCTGTCAGAGTGGTTGATGAAACCAGAAGCTGACATGATAAGGTTGACATAACTGCTGCAAGAATTGCTGATAGAAGAATACCTGCAATCCATGGTGAGAATAAGGTCTGAGTTACAATAATGAAAATCTGCTCAGGATTGTTAACTGTAATCTCTGGATGCTTAGCTGCGAAGGCAACACCGTAGTATCCAACCATAACAGCACCGGTCAGACAGAAGATCATCCAGCTGATACTGATTCTGCGGGCACCGCCCATTCCTCTAACAGATGCTGCTGCCATGAAGCGAACCAGAATATGAGGCTGACCCATGTAGCCTAAGCCCCAGCCTGCCAGTGAAATCATACCGATGAAGGTTGTACCCTTCAGCATATCTGCCATATCAGGACCTTTCTGGGCAACAAGTGCATTTGCCTGCTCCAGAGAACCAACATCATAGATAATGATAATTGGAGTGATGATTAAAGCGAAAATCATCAGAGTTGCCTGTACGGCATCAGTCCAGCTAACAGCTAGGAATCCGCCGATACATACATAAAGAATTGTTGAAACAGCACCAATCAGAAGTGCATTGTGGTAATCAAGACCGAAGGTCTGTTCGAACAGTCTTGCTCCTGAAACCATTCCTGATGCACAGTAAACAACGAAGAAAATCAGAATAATGAATGCTGAAACAATTGAGGTTATACGCAGTCTGTCCTTAAAACGGGCTGCAAAATAATCAGGTAATGTCAGTGCATCAGATGCATTCTGTGTAAATGAACGCAGTCTTGCTGCAACGAATTTCCAGTTGCACCACTGACCGATGGTAAGACCGATTGCAATCCATGCCTGAGATAAACCTGCAACATACAAAGCACCGGGTAGGCCCATCAAAAGCCATCCTGACATATCTGACGCTTGGGCACTCATCGCAGTTACCCACGGCCCCATACTACGTCCGCCTAAAAAGTATTCCTTTCCGCCGCCGCTTTTGGA
>JAZRAY010000192.1:0-9658 GCA_045634805.1 Succinivibrio sp.
GTAATTTGATGATAATCCCAGGAAAACCAGAATTCTGGTAATGGGGGTCATAATTACAGCACCGATGGCTGCACCAATCAGAGTTCCTAAACCGCCGGAGAGTGAAATACCGCCTAGAACACAGGCTGCGATAGCTTTCATCTCATAGGAGTTACCTGACATTGGAGTAATAAATCCGATACGGCTTGTAAACAGAAGACCTGCAACTGATGCGAATACACCAGAAATCACATAGGCGTAGATCTTGGTCTGAGTTGGATTGATACCAACCAGCTCCGCGCCCTGATAGTTATCACCTACCGCAATGAAGTTATGTCCTTTCTTGGTATGTGAAAGCAGGAACTGCACAAAGATTACAAATACCAGAACTAAAGCGTAGTACCAGGTCAGATATCCGCAAAGGTATGAATGGGATGCAGAGGTGAACCAGGCTGGCAGATTCTCAACCCAGGCACCGCCGGTATAAACATATACCATTCCTCTTGCAACACCGTAGGTTCCTAAGGTGAAGATCAGGGATGGAATCTTCAGAACTGCAACACCGATGCCGTTGACAAGACCGAAGAACGCACCGACACAGATGGACATGGTAATAGCTGTAAACAGAGAGCCGCCATCGCGCAGTATGGTTGCAGCCACAGCAGCACTGATACCCAGAACCGAGCCTACGGAAACATCGATTTCACCGGTTAGAATTACAAATGCTGAACCTACAGCCAGTAAGGTGAAAACAACAGAATCATTAAAGCAGTTAACAACGGATTCACCTGTCAGAAAGTCCGAGTTTACAACTGACACCAGCACAAACATCAGAATCAGAAAGGCAAAGGCCTTAGACTCATAACGGTTGATTATCTGTTTAAGCATTAGCCTCCTCCTTATAGATTCCAAATGATGCGGATGTAATGTTCTGCTGGTTAATATCATCCTTTTCTAAAACTGCACTTACCCTGCCCCGACAGAAAACGATAGCTCTGTCAGCAAGCTCAATAATCTCCTCGGTATCTGATGAAATCACAATCACCGCAACACCGGTATGAGACAGCTCGCGAATGATCTTATAGACATCACCACGGGCGCCGGCATCAATACCGCGGGTTGGCTCATCAAGGATTACAAGCTTTGGCATGGTTGATAGAGATCTTGCAATAACCACCTTCTGCTGATTACCGCCAGAAAGTGAACCTGCCTCCTGATATGGAGAGGTAACCTTGATTCTGAAATCCTTGATGTACTTTTCACTGATACGGATTTCTTCAGAGGTATTAAGAGCGATATTTCCGGTAATCTTTGAAGCCAGAAGTGCAGAGGTGATATTCGCACAGACAGGAGAGATACCGAAAAGACCGTTGCATCTTCTGTCCTCAGGAACATAGTTGATACCCATTCTGATTACATCAGCGGTACTGCGTCCTGTGATATCCTCACCGTCTAGAATTACGTTTCCGCCTAAAGGTACCTCTTTACCGAAGATTGTATTGGCAAGCTCGGTACGACCGGCACCAACCACACCTGCAATACCTACAATCTCACCTTCAAGTACATTAAAGGAGATATCCTTAAAGCCATAGCCTGAGAAGTTTCTAAGCTGAAGAATAGGCATGGCGTTTCTAATCTTGTTTTCAAGCTCGGTACGAGTCTTTGAGGCAGGAGTGAAGCTTGGAGGCAGGAGCGCCTGAACCAGCATTTCACGAGTAAACTTGGAGGTCTCACCTCTTAAAGTAATCTTGCCGTCAGCCATAATGCAGATACTGTCAGCAAGCTCGAAAACCTCAGCTAAACGGTGGGTAATATAGATGATACCGATACCCTTGGCTTTGAGGTCTCTTACTATTTCAAAAAGAGTCTGAACCTCATCGAAGGTTAATGAGGATGTAGGCTCGTCTAAAATCAGAATCTTACTCTCACGCATCAGACCACGTAAAAGCTCAACCATCTGCTGCTCTGCAATTGACAGAGTCATACCCAGACGGTTTAAATCAATTTTGCAGTTAATCTGTCTGTAGAAATGGTCAAGCTTCTTTTCAAGATCGGCCTTCTTTCCGCTAAAGCCAATAAGAATATTGTCTAAGACAGTCATATGAGGGAATATCATTGGCTCCTGTGGAACCATATATATTCCGGCTTTCATGGATTTCTTTGGATTAAGGTTCTCAAGGCTCTGACCGTTGATTTTGAAAACACCCTGATCTGGCTTATAGATGCCCATCAGGATTTTCATCAGTGTAGATTTGCCGGCACCATTACCGCCAATCAGGGCCACAACCTCTGAACTCTTCAATGTCAAAGTAATACCCTTTAGCACCTGATTCAGGCCAAAACTCTTATAAACATCACGTGCTTCAAGGAGGAACTGGGATTCTGACATTTATCAATTCCTTTTACAAAAGTATTACAAATCAGACAAAAAAATTTTTTTGAGACTATTGTTAATTTAAACTGTTTTATAAAAAAAAATACTGATTTTTTGCAAAAATAAGCGGTTTGTCGCACTTTCTAAAAAAGATGTATTTTTTTTAAATTTGCTTTTGATTTACAAATGTTATAGATATAAACTTATGTGTAGAAAATTGTCATAGAATCCGATTCTGACAACTATATTTAACAAAAACATGGGTAAACACTATGTCTGATACAGCCGATCTTCGTTTAATTGAAAAAATTTGCTGGTACTACTACTGTGACGGAATGACACAGCAGAACATAGCTAAATTACTGGGATTAAGCAGATTAAAAGTTATTAAACTTCTTGAAGAAGGAAGACAGAAAGGCATTGTCAGTTTTTATATAACAAGACTTGATAACAACAAACTGGATCTGGAAAAGAAGCTTATTGAAAAATACGCTCTTGAGAATGCTTACGTGGTACCAGAGCCAGAAAACAGCCACAATATTACCGAAAGCCTGGCCAGAGCAGCCTGCTCATATGTGAATCTAAGACTCACCAATGACTCTGTAATCAACATCGGTTACGGCAAGACTCTGTCACTGGCATTCAACTATCTTGCATCCGAAAGTCAGTGCAACTGGACTGCAGTGTCCTTAACCGGAGGTGTTAACAACTACCTGCCAAATGCACGTTCTGATATTTTCAAGGCAAAGATGTATCTGTACCCTGCTCCTCTTTTAATGAAATCAAAAGAGATAAGAGACACTCTGGTTGAACATCCTGATCTTACCTGGATTAAGAGAATGGCTTCAACCTCTTCAATGACACTGTTCAGTGCCGGCGGTCTTGATGAGCATGCAACTGTGATTGAACAGGGACTGTTTGACCGTTCTGACTTTATCTATTTAAAGAGACTTGGAGCAGTTGGAGATATTCTGGGTCACTTTATCAACAAGAATGGTGAAATCGTTGATGCAGATATTGATTCACGACTGATTTCAACCTCACTTGATACTCTTAAGAGCATGTCTCAGACCATCATGGTGGCAGGCGGTTCAGAGAAGCTTCAGATTATAACTGCAGCTTTAGCAAAAGGTTTATGCAAGGTACTTATTACAACAGAAAAAACAGCACAGAGCCTTTTATAAATCCAGAAGTAAGGAGCTGGATTTTAGGCTTATAAAAAAACATAACAGACAAACATATATATTTGCATGTAAAAAATACGGATACAGAGCAGCTATAAGCTCTGATCCAAAAAGCTTGATACACGAACAGACACTGTAAAGGATAAAAACATAGGGAGTACACATGGGCAAATATCTTATGGCGATCGATGCCGGTACGGGATCGGTTCGAGCCGTCCTTTTCAACTTATTAGGAGAACAGATAAGCGAAGGACAGAGAGAGTGGTTTCACAAAGAGGATCCAAGATATCCTGGCAGTATGGATTTTGACTGGAACTTCAACTGGAAACTTGCCTGTGACTGTATAAAAGAAGCAATAACCAAAGCCAATATTTCCAATAAGGAAATTATTGCAGTCTCAACTACATGCATGAGAGAAGGCATCGTTCTTTACGACGAGAACCTCAATGAAATCTGGGCCTGCGCCAACGTTGATGCGCGCTCAACAGATGAGGTTGTCGCCCTGTCAAAAGGGGATCCTTCATTAGAGCTCAAGCTATACCACATTACAGGTCAGTCATTTGCACTGGATGCCCTGCCAAGACTTTTATGGGTAAAAAACAAAATGCCGGATGTCTACGAGAAAATCAGATATGTCGGCATGTTTAACGACTGGCTGAACTATAAGCTTACAGGCGTGCTGGCTGTAGAGCCATCAAATGGTTCTACCTCAGGACTTATGGATCTTAAGACCCGTAAATTTGATAAGAGCATTCTGACAAGCTGTAATCTTCGTGATGACATTCTTCCTGCAACCGTTGAATGCGGAGATAAGGTTGGTGTAATAACCCAGAAAGGCGCTGAAGATTCAGGTCTTTGCGCAGGAACCGAGGTTATCGCCGGAGGCGGTGACTGTCAGCTTGGAACCATGGGTGTAGGTGCAGTTGCCAACGGAGAGGCAGCTATCTTTGGCGGAAGCTTCTGGCAGTATGAATACAACACAGATAAACCTTTAACCGACAGTAAGGGACGAGTCAGAGTCAACTGTCACAGTGTTCCAGGAATGTGGCAGTTTGAAGCACTGGCATTTAAGCCTGGTCTTGCCATGAGATGGTACCGTGATGCCTTCTGTACACATGAAAAGGAAGAGGCAAAAAAGACAGGTGCCGACGCATATGATCTTATGAACAGAGAAGCTCAGAAGATCCCTGCAGGCTGTTATGGTATGATGTGTGCCTTCTCGGATGTTATGAATTTTACATGCTGGAAACATGCATCTCCAACATTTACAAATTTCAATTTTGAGCCAGAGAAATTCAACCGCTATACATTCTACAGAGCCATTCTGGAAAATACCGCACTGGTTACCAGAGGACATATTGATCTTGTAAAAGAATCAACAGGACATGAGCCTTCAAGCGTAGTCTTCGGTGGTGGTGCTTCAAAATCACCTCTGTGGTGTCAGATCCTTTCAGATGTAATCGGTAAGGAAGTAAATGTTCCGGTTGTAAAGGAGGCAACCGCACTTGGAGCTGCAATGCTGGCAGGATATGGAATCGGTGAATTCAAGGATATTAAAGAGACAGCATTGAAGCTTGTAAAGATTGAAAGAACATTCACCCCTGACCAGAAGAATCATGAAACATACATGGCAATGTATGAGAAGTGGAGAGAATTCTACAATACACAGCTTTCGCTGGCTGACAGAAAAGTTACCAACTACATGTGGGCCGCACCAGGAATTTAAAGGAGAAACAAATGTTTAAACTGAATGAAAACGAAAAGGAATATCGCTTTGGTGATTCCGGCCCTAAATACCTAATGAAGGGACCTCGTCTGAATTTTGCCGTGGTGCAGTTCCAGCCTGGTCAGGATTTCCCTGCTCACTACCACAATATTATGGAAG
Organism: Succinivibrio sp.; assembly: GCA_045634805.1. Lineage (GTDB taxonomy): Bacteria > Pseudomonadota > Gammaproteobacteria > Enterobacterales > Succinivibrionaceae > Succinivibrio. The sequence continues at coordinate 5,423 of JAZRAY010000192.1, forward strand.
AAAACTTCTACATCATGGAAGGTGAAATCGATATCGTGGTTGATGACAGGATAAATCACATGAAGAAAGGTGATTTCATCCATATCGAACCAGGTGAAGTTCATTACGTTAAGAACAATTCAAACAAGAAGATTGTAATGATTTCAACCCTTGGTCCATTCCAGGATTCAGACAAGGTTGAAGTAAAAGATTTCAAATGGCCTGAATAAAACAGTTTTAAAACTTCCCCTTTGGATCTGCAGTAGTAATACGGCAGATCCTATTTTTTTCAGAAAAAGGGAAATTAAAGCTGATCGCTTACAGCCTTTGATTTGATAAATCGGATTTCGTAGATATTCTCTGAAAGCTGTCTTTTCTGCCCTTTCACATTAACCAGTGGCTGATGGGAGCTTAAAGTCAGATCCTTTGGTCCTATCTTCTTTTTAATCTCAAAAGGATACTTCTCTGAGGAAACAAGAGCATCCTTGTACTGAGTATCATTCACATAGATTGAGTTTAAAAGACCCAGTGTATTTCCAAGGCTTGAAAAGACATTTCTTGCAACAGAGTAAAAGGACACATGCATCCAGAACGCAAGGATCAGAACACCTATAGATGAAAAGAACAGGGAGAAAACAAACAGCTTCAGAGCCTTTTTTGGAGTAAAGCCATAATCCTTCAAAAGCTCTGCAGGATCTTCTACCTTACGTCTTCTACTCAAGGTAAGGACCCTCCGCTAAAGCATTATCGATGACAGAAAATACCACATTCTCATCTGAGAAGCCCTTAAGTCTGTCATATACCTTTTTAAGATCCTTTTTCTCAGAAGGTACATCAAGCTTTAATTCAGGAACTAATGCAGAGATACGTGTCAGAGCTTTAGTGAAATTATCAAGCTTAACCTTATCCTCAAACTTATCATCGCTCTTTAGCTTTTTACCGATAAACAGCATCTTGCCATCATAGGCATGCTGCAGAAATTCAGTTTTTACACGATAAAGTCTGTCGCCCATAATGATGGAAGACTCCTCTGGACCATAGCTTTTTACCACAGCAAAGAAAGGAGTCAGATCATCTGATCTTAATGAGAGAACAGCAGGACGGTTTACAACAGACAGATAGGAGAGATCCTTTGTCAGAACCTCGCACTGCATGTTGTGAGATGAAAGATCTGCACAGGTAGCCTTAGAGCCATCCTGTTTTGTATATCCCCACAGTTTAATCAGAGTGTCAATTGAGTCAGACTCAAATACACTTTCCTTTATTGAGTTATTGAAAAGAGCGATTTCTCTGGTGTTCGCATTTCTGCCGGGCAGCATATTGTTTAAAAGCTTATGATACTCGGTCATAACGGTCTGATCTTTATGCATCAGACTCTTTATGGCAACAGAGCTGATATTGTTGTAAAGATAGATATAGGCAAAAACAAAAGCCAGAATACTGATGAAAATACCGCTTAGGATAATAGGAAGCTTAACAAACATATTCATCAGAACATGCTTTGCAAAGTTCTTGTAGCCTAGGGAGAACAGACTTCTCTTGTGACGGACAATCTCAATAGCCTTCTTTACAATACGGCTTGAAACTGTTTTTCTGTTGTAATCACAGGCTATGCACAGTGCTCTGTCGGCAACAGAGTTAATGATTCTTGGAAGACCTTTTGTTCCCCTGAAGATGGTATTGACTGCTCTTGAGGTAAACACAGGATCATGACAGCCGGCTGTCTGCATTCTGAAATTGATATATGCCTGAACCTCATCGCGCTTTAATGCCTGCAGAGTAGCAAATGCCTTTACTCTGCCCCAGAACATTTTGTGCATAGGCTTCTGGATATTCTCAATTAAATCCTCCTGACCTACCAGAAGGAAATTGATCATCTTTCCTAGCTCGCCCTCAATGTTGCTGATAAGACGGATCTGCTCGATGACTTCATCTGCAAGGCCCTGTGCCTCGTCGAGAATAACTGTGGTGACGATTCCGCTTTCAACGGAACGCTCAAGAAATTTTCTTAATTTTAAGGTCAGCTCTGCAATTGACTCAAATGAGGTTGCAACCACACCGCTGGCACGCAGGATGGTAGCAAGAAGCATATGCTCATCTAATCTTGGATCATCAATAGCGATAATTCGCATTCTCTTAGGCAGAGAACGAATAAGCATTCTAACAAGTGTAGTTTTACCTGAACCAGATGGACCAGAAAGGATACAGATTGAGCCGTTTCTGGAAAGATTGGTTGTCAGCAGATCCAAAGCCTCGTGCTGGCAGTTTCCAACAAAATAAAAACGGTTATCAGGAAGACCGTCAAATGGTAGTTCGTCAAGACCAAAAAATTTTTCGTACATAGCTACAGTTATTATTCTTCTAAAATCTGTGTCAGATTATACCAATTGTTTGGACTAAACACTTAGCGCAAACTTAAATATTGGAGATTTTCCTTGAAGATTATTCTGAAACTTTTAAAAGCCACTCTTTTGCCGATAATTAAAACAAGAAAAGTCTTTTTTGGCCGTTAATAAGCGTGAATAGGATCGGCTTTTTTGGTAGAATTTCCTAAGAATAAAAGATTAGGTAAGGTATGCAGATTTATTTAGTAGGCGGAGCTGTAAGAGATAAACTCCTGGGATTGGAGCAGTCAGACAGAGACTATGTCGTGGTTGGTTCAAATCCTGAGAAAATGCTGTCTTTGGGATACAGTCAGGTTGGTCATGATTTTCCGGTATTTTTACATCCAGAAACTCATGAGGAATATGCCCTGGCAAGAACAGAGTCCAAGAACGGAACCGGCTATCTGGGGTTCAACTGTGATTTCAATGAAAACATTACCCTGGAAGAGGATCTGCTGCGTCGTGACCTTACCATCAACGCCATGGCTATGGATGAGGACGGAAATATTGTTGACCCTTATCATGGCATGGACGATCTGAAAAACAGAATTCTAAGACACGTATCTGATGCCTTTGTAGAAGATCCTCTGAGAGTCCTGCGCGTTGCAAGGTTCTACGCCAAATTCAGTCATCTTGGTTTTACTATTGCAGATGAAACCAAGGCTCTTATGAGAAAGATCTCCCGCAGCGGCGAGCTATCTGAACTTACTGCAGAGAGAATATTTCTAGAGCTTGAAAAGGCTCTGAAAACAAAATCTCCACATAAGTTTATTCTGGCCCTAAGGGAAGTTGAGGCTCTCAAGGAAGTTCTTCCTGAGATTGATAAACTTTTCGGAATCCCTGGGCCTAAAAGATGGCATCCTGAGATCGACTCAGGAATTCATACCTGTATGACCCTTGAGAAAATCAGTCTTGAGACAGATGATCCTGTAGTCAGATTTGCAATGCTCTGCCACGACATCGGCAAGGGAGAAACCCCTGTTGTAGTCTGGCCCTGTCACAAGCTTCACGATAAATTAGGCGAGAAACCGCTGAGAGTTCTTTGTGAACGCTTAAGAGTTCCATCAGACTATGAGCAGTTTGCCATGGTTGTGGTTTTAAATCACTCTGTAATGCATAACCTCTATCGTCGAGGAGCTGAGGGTATTGTTGAGCTTTTAAATGCAATCGATGCATGGAGAAAGCCTCAGAGAGTACTTCCTTTTGCTCAGTGCTGCAAGTGTGACTTTATCGGCCGCAAGGGCTTTGAGAACAGACCTTTCCCAAGACTTGGCTACTTTATGAAGATGTTTGAAATCTGTAATGAAGTCAAGGCTCAGGAATTTGTTGCTCAGGGCTTTAAGGGTAAGGATATCGGTGAGCAGATGTTCCTAAAGCGAGTAGCTTTGGTTGAGGAATACTGTAAAACTCTGCCTCAGAGTGAAATTGATAATTCAGAAAACGAGATACCTGCACAGCTGTAAGTCATCAAATAATGTTCCTTGACTTAGCTTTATTCATCCACCATTCAGCATAGGCTGAAGCTACCTCTTAGACTATTTCATCATTGATGTTTGTTTGAACTCAGAATTTCAGATACCACACCGTTTGTCAGAATTTTCTGAATAATATCCGAAAGCTCTGATAAGGGGGTACTGCGTTTCTGAATTATCCAGTACTTTAATGCGGTTAGAACTGTATGAAAATAAACCTCAACCAGATAATAGGAGCGAGGATGATCTTTAGGTAAGGAAAAATTTGAAATCAGAATCGGACTAACCGTATGGATAAGTTTGCCTGAAAACTCAAAGTAATTATACCTATTCATCAGAAGATTGAAATACATTGAATAATGCTTCTGGATCTTTTCAAAAGCGGCAAGAAAAGTATTTCT
>JAZRAY010000193.1:0-5888 GCA_045634805.1 Succinivibrio sp.
ATCAACACCAAGATAAGATAAAGACTGACCTAATTGAAGACCAACCTTGGTACTGCCGAATACAGCAACCGACTTTGGAAGAGTCTCCAGCTCAAAAAACTCATTAGAAGTCAGAATATTCTTTAACCTTGACTGCTCAAAAGTTACCAGAGGAGATGAACCAGTTGCGATTACAGCGGTCTCAAAATGAATCTCAATGGACTCATCAACACTTACATTATGGTTATCAATGAACTTGACCTTTCCTCTGATTCTTCTGTTTTCCGGAATTTTATACATGAAGGAGAGAACATCTGAAGTTGCCCGGGATCTGACAGCTCTCAGAGAAGACAGGACATTGGAGGTATCTGGCTGAACAGGGACGGGAAAACTGATACCGCATTGTTCGAGATTTTTTAGAGATTTTAAGGATTGAGCAGCGGACATTAAAAGACTAGTAGGAAGTTCACCTGAACGCTGTGCTGTCGTACCAACCGGACCAGAATCAACAATGATACAGTCGGCGCCGTTTTCCACCGCACTTTTATATGCTTCAATTCCAGCAGAACCTGCACCTACAATCAAAGTATGACACTCAATTTTTCGAGTTTCCATGACAAATCCTTAGCAAGTCTCTCCATTTGATATAGATTCTAACAAGATGGGAGTCATATTTCCATTAAGTTTTTGCTGTCCCCAAAACGAAAAAGAGAAACCCACCAAGTATATTCTGAGGTTCTAACCTTTTTGTATTTTTTTCACATTGATTGAGATGGATAATTTTTAGAGAATGTTATGAATATTTAAGATACCGCAAAAAATTTAAACAAACTCCATGAAATTGAATTTAAAAAATTGTAACTTCATCTTTTTAACTTATATTCAGTATATGTAGGAGTACTTTGAGTATTAAAAAAACGTTATCCTAGGGATCAGTAATAATGAAAATTAGTTCTGCATTGTTTTTTGGTATTTTTTCAGCTTTTATTTCCTTCTCTTCCGTAGCAGGAGACTGGAAACCTACACATGATGTCACCATTATTGTTCCTTACAAGGCAGGTGGCGGCACTGATATGAGTGCTCAGGCAATCAAGACTGTGGCAGAGAAATACATCAAACAGAAAATAATCATCGAGAACATAGTTGGTGAAGATGGAATCTCAGGAGTTAAGAAAATTGTAAAGGCAAATCCTGACGGACATACCATCGGATATGTAAACCTGCCAACATTTGCTGCAATGAGTTATCTTCCTGGCGCTTTCTTCAAGGTTTCAGATGTTGTACCTATCTGCGCACAGAATACAGAAACAGCAATTATTGTGGTTAATGCTGACAGTAAGTACATGATGATTGAAGATCTTGTTGAAGATGCAAAAAAACATCCTGGAAAAATCAAGGCCGCAACAAATGGATATAAGGCTTCTTACCACACAGGAGCACAGCTTTTTGCCCATTCAGCAGGTTTTGAATACACGGCAGTTCATTGTGATGGAACCGTTAATCAGCTGGCAAAACTCTTAACCAAGGATGTTGATTTTGTCTGTGTAACCTTTGCTGAAATTGCAGACTATGTTTTATCAAACTCCCCAAAAATGAGAGTACTGGCAGTCTTTGGCAATAACAGAATCTCAGCGCTTCCTGATGTTCCAACTCTTGAGGAGGCTGGTTATTACAATAAATGGTATGGAACCATTAGAGGCATAGTTGCTCCTCACGGCGTGTCAGAAGCTGTTGTTAAGTACTATACCAATATCTTTAAGAAAATAATGACAGATCCAATTGTTGTAAGAGAACATTTCAAAAAACATATGACTCTTGATTATCAGGATAATCTGAACTTTGAGGCAGCAATAACCCAGCTGGATTATTTCTGCAGAAATATTGAAGGAACCATATACAAGGATGAGGGAAAAGACGAGTAAAGCTTGATCTGTATCAAAAAATATTCATGACAACACCTCCTTTACCGGAGGTGTTTTCTTTTCTCTTATCTCGCAAAGCTTTAAATTGAATAAGAAACAGATGCCTTTCATACGGTCAAAAGATAATACACAATCGCATGATTAATCAGTGTTATTGAGAAAATTGTGATAAAATGACTCGGTTTGTCGATTCTCTTTGAAAGAGAATATTGCATAAAAAACTGAGGACATTATGCTTTCGTCTACATCACACTTTTTGAACCGTCTATTCAAGATTGAACAGAAAGGTTCATCTGTTTCAACAGAACTTCTTGCAGGTCTAACCACTTTCGTAGCAATGGCCTACATCATTTTCGTTAACCCATCAATTCTTGAGGCATCAGGTATTCCACGTGAAGCAGCTGTTGCAGCAACACTATGGTCTGCTGCTCTGTGCTCAATTGCTATGGGGTTATTCTCTAATCTGCCAATCGGTGTTGCTCCTGGAATGGGTATCAATGCCTTTTTCGCATTCTACGTATGCGGAACCATGGGATTATCTTGGCAGACTGCATTAGGTGCTGTTTTCGTATCAGGCGTAGTTTTCCTGATTCTGACAATCACCAAGCTTCGTATTCTTATCATCAAGGCTGTACCAGACAGCATCAAGGCAGCTGTGGTTGTGGGTATTGGTATGTTCCTGTCAATCATCGGCTTAAGCAGTGCTGGTATCGTAGTTAAGTCAGATGCTACCATGGTTACCCTAGGTCACATTGGTGACGGCAAGGTATTCCTGTCAATTATCGGCATGATTCTGATTTCAATTCTGCTTGCCTACAAAGTTAAAGGCGCTTTAATCTACGGTATTCTTGCAGTTACCGTTCTGGGCATGATTTTCGGACTGAGCCCTGCTCCTAAATCAGTAGGAGATGTATTCAGCTTTGATATCCCAAGTTTTGCAGATACCTTCATGCAGATGGATGTAATGGGTGCGATTAACTACGGTCTGATTACTGTTATCTTTACCTTCACAGTAGTTGAGCTGTTCGATAACCTATGTACTCTAATCGGTGTTACCAAAGACGCAGGTCTGATGGACAAGGACGGCAATGTTGAGGGTATGGAGAAGGCTCTTTTAACTGACTCTGTAGGCACTATGGCTTCAGCTGTTTTAGGAACCTGTACTGTTACTTCATATGTTGAGTCAACAACCGGTATCAAGGAAGGCGGTAGAACTGGTCTGACTGCTGTTGTAGTTGGCTTATTCTTCTTCCTGGCTTTCGTATTTGCTCCTCTGGCAGGACTGATTCCTGCATTTGCAACTGCACCTGCAATTATTATTGTTGGCAGTATGATGATGAGAAATGTTAAGGATATTAATTTCTCAGATGTTACTGAGTCAATTCCTGCATTCCTGACCATCGTTATGATGCCATTAAGCTACTCTATCGGTAACGGTTTTGGTTTTGGTTTCATCAGCTACTGTCTGATTAAAACCTTCACTGGACATGTAAAAGAAATCTCTCCAGTAATGTGGCTGATTTCAATCATGTTCGTTGTAAGTTTCTACATGCACGGAGTTTAAGCTGCAGAAAGCTTAATCATCAGCAAAAGAAACATCCAGAAGATCATCGTGTCCAGGACACGATGATTTTTTTATCCCATAATACCCTTCTCTGCCCCATGACAGTAATTCTCAGATTAAGTAACTCGCATATATCTGATTATTCAATTACAATTGCTAGAAAACAATCACGCACAAACTCTTTTATTAAATCGTTTTGTCTATAAGAATCCGCGACTGAACATGAAATTTAGCAAACTTACAAAATATAAAGGTCTTATTTTTGACCTTGACGGAACACTGATTGATTCAATGCCTTTCCATGCCCGAGCCTGGAAGCAGGTAGCCAATGAACATGGCTTTGACATTGATATGGCTGATATCTACAGACTTGGAGGTTCTTCAAGCTATGATATTGCCAGATTCTATAAAAATCAGGGATTCCCTGTTGGCGATATAAAAACATACGTCGATAGAAAGATCGACATCTATCTTGAAAACGTACCTAACATTATCGTTTTTGAAGATATCTTTAATTTTCTTAAAGAGAGAAGAAATAACAACGTTAAAATTGCAATCGGCACAGGCTCAAGAACAGCTAACGTAACAAGTCTTCTTCAGGATAAGAAGATGACAGATTTCATTGATGTTATTGTCACATCTGATAATGTTACCCGTCATAAGCCAAATCCTGATACTTTCCTTCTGGCCGCAGAGAAAATGCAGCTATCTCCAGAAGAATGCTGTGTTTTTGAAGATGGAGGCCTTGGACTTAAGGCTGCTGTTGCAGGTGGATTTGACTGTGTTGAAGTCAAAGACGGAAAGATGATGAATCTGTACGAAATCGACCGTAGCTGATTGCTATAATCAGCCAACAAAAAGCCCCTCACAGGAGGGGCTTCACATCAAATCAAATACCGATTATTTCTTTACAATCTGGCTTCTTAGAGTCCAGATATTCTCAGCATAATCCTTAATTGATCTGTCTGAGCTGAAGATACCCATTGTAGCTGAGTTGATCATTGCAGCTCTTGCCCACTTAGCCTTATCCTTGAACAGCTTCTGAGCTCTCTGATGAGCTTCCTTGTAGGATGCAAAGTCAGCTAATACCAAGAAAGGATCACCGTTATTCAGTAATGATGTCTTGATTGATGACAGTGCACCTGGCTGACCAGGAGTAAAGAAGTCTGAATCCAGCCAATCAACAACAGCCTTCAGATCATGATCTGCGTTGTAGTAATCCCATGGGTTGTAGCGTGGCTTCAACTCAAGAACCTCATCAACACTCAGACCAAAGATAAAGTTGTTTTCGATACCGGCCTGCTCAACAATCTCAATATTAGCACCATCCATGGTACCTAAGGTTAGAGCACCATTCATGGAGAACTTCATATTTGAGGTACCTGAAGCTTCGTATCCGGCAGTAGAAATCTGCTCAGAAATATCAGCAGCAGGAATAATCTTTTCAGCAAGACTTACTCTGTAGTTAGGTAAGAATACAACCTTTAACTTGCCCTTAATGCGCAGGTCATTGTTGATCTTCTCGCCAACAGCGTTGATTGCGAAAATAATGTCCTTAGCAAGAGTATATGCAGGAGCAGCCTTAGCACCGAAAATAAATACCTGAGGTACGATATCCTGATCTGGATCTTCTAGCAGACTCTTGTACAGAGACATAATGTACAGAAGATTTAAGTGCTGACGCTTGTACTCGTGAAGTCTCTTAACCTGAACGTCAAACATAGCGTTAGGATCAACCTCAACACCGGTCAGTTCCTTGATAGTCTTAGCAAGAGCAACCTTGTTGTCATGCTTAATCTTCATGAAACGATCCTGGTACTCTTTCTTGTCAGCATATTTCTTTAATGCTTCGCACTTATCAAGATCTAATGGCCAGTCCTTACCAGCAACATCGTTATATAACTCTGCAAGACCTCTGTTGCATGACAGCATCCAGCGACGTGGAGTTACACCGTTTGTTACGTTGCAGAACTTGTTTGGCCATAGCTGAGCATAATCTGGGAACAGATTCTCTTTAACCAGCTTTGAGTGAATCTTAGCTACACCGTTAACGTGCTCAGAAGTAATAACGCATAGGTTTGCCATGCGAACCTTTCTTACTTCACCTTCCTCAATAATGGAAAGTCTTGACTTGATTTCGTTGTTTCCTGGCCACTTAGCCTCAACAGGACCATTCAGGAAGCGGAAGTTGATCTCGTAAATCAGTTCAAGATGACGAGGCAGTAACTTCTCGAAAATGTATACAGGCCACTTCTCTAATGCTTCTGGAAGCAGAGTGTGGTTGGTATAGTTGAATGACTTTGAGGTAATATCCCATGCCTGCTCGTAAGATAAGCCTTCCTCATCGATAAGAAGTCTCATCAGCTCAGGAATAGCAATGGTTGGATGAGTATCGTTCAGCTGAATAACAATCTTTGCTGCAC
>JAZRAY010000194.1:0-21309 GCA_045634805.1 Succinivibrio sp.
GAAATATCAGCAGTTTTAGCAATAATCTCATGAAGATTGTTTAGTAATGCTAATCTGTTATTCTTAATCTTAACATCTTCAGCATTTACCATTACATTCTCGAAGAAGTTATCAACTGGATCCTTCAGCTCTGATAGAGCAGATAGAGCCTCAGTGTAATTGCTTTCTGAATATAACTTAGAAACCTTAACTTCAACAGTCTTCAGTACATTGAATAGCTTGTTCTCTGCGTCTTCCTTCAGAAGAGACTCATTGATATTCTTATCAAAGTTATCAGCCTTACTTAGAATATTGTTAATTCTCTTGTATGCAGAAGCAAGATTTTCAGCCTCTGGTAGAGACTTAAACTGCTTAACAGCCTTAACTCTCTTATCAAAGTCCAGAATATCCTCTGGGTTGGTTGAAAGAACAGCTAGGAAGATAGAAGCCTCAATACCCTGATCCTGGTAGTAAGCCTTAAGTCTGTTATAAACGAAGTTAATAACATTCTCTTTGGTTTCTTTTGACTTTAGTTTAGCCTCAAGAATAGAACATGCCTTCTCGATTAGCTTGTAGAAATTGATTGAAATGTTGTTTTCAATCATGATTCTGATTAAGCCAATAGCAGCTCTTCTTAAACCAAATGGGTCCTTATCGCCCTTTGGCAGCATATTGATACCAAAGATGCCTACAAGGGTAATAATCTTCTCTGCTAAGCTTACAGAAATCTGTACAGGCTTGGTAGGAATAATGTCACCAGCAAATCTTGGTAGGTACTGCTCGAAGATAGCATCAGATACATCCTTGTCTTCGTTATCAAGCTCAGCATAATGCATACCCATAATACCCTGAGTATCAGTGAACTCAGTAACCATGGTGGTTGCTAGGTCGCACTTAGCCAGATGAGCAGCACGTGCTGCCTTGTTAGCATCAGCGTTGATTTCGTTAGCAATGTACTTAGCCAGCTCTTCAACACAGTCTGATCTGAATGCAAGAGTACCAATATCCTTCTGATAAACGATATTCTCTAGCTTCTTGAAGTATGACTCAAGGCTGTTCTTTCTGTCGGTCTGGAAGAAGAACTCAGCATCAGAAAGTCTTGGTCTAACAACTCTTTCATTACCTGAAATCAGAGATGTTGCATCCTCTGGATTGATGTTTGATGCGAAAGCGAATGAAGGTAGAAGCTTGTTATCCTTATCGTAGATAGGGAAGTACTTCTGGTCGCCCTTCATAGTGTAAACTAGAGCCTCAGCAGGAACCTTAAGGAATCTATCTTCGAAAGAAGCTTTGAAGATGTGTGGTTCTTCAACGATTGAGGTTACTTCTTCAACCAGTGAATCATCTAGGTCAGCCTTACCGTTAACTGAGTTAGCGATATCAGTAACCTGCTTGATGATAGAAGCCTTTCTCTCTTCATAATCAGCAACTACACGGCCTTCGGTTCTCAGCTGCTCTACATAGGTATCTGCAGACTTGATTACAACCTTCTGTGAGCCTAGGAAACGGTGTCCGTTGATTTCCTTTGATGACTCAACACCAAGGATAGAACCAGGGATTAGAGTCTCACCGAACAGCATACATAAAGTATGAACAGGACGAACGAACTCTTCCTTCTTGTCACCCCAGTGCATTAAGCGTGGGATTGGAAGTGACTTCAGAGCGGTCTTGAATAACTCTGGAACGATATCAGCGGTGTTAGCACCCTTCTTGGTGGTCTTGATATATAACCACTCACCCTTTGGGGTAGTTAATCTTTCAGCATCTTCAATCTTGATACCGTTAGCTGATGCCCAGCCTAAAGCAGCTTTTGTAGGATTGCCGTTAGCGTCGAATGCAGCCTTAACAGCAGGTCCCTTGATTTCAATTTCCTGATCCTGCTGCTTCTCTTCAAGAGCGGTAATGAATAAAGCCAGTCTTCTTGGGGTTGCATACCACTTTGAGGACTCGAAGTGTAGATTCTGATCTTTTAACTGCTTTACAAATGAATCATGTAAAGACTGAGCAAGGGTACGTAAAGATTTTGGAGGTAATTCCTCGGTTCCCAGCTCTAAAAGTAAATTATTGGTTGTCATGATATGTTAAATCCTAGTTATCCTTGTTTTCAGTCTTTTTGCACATTGGGAAACCTAGCTCTTCTCTAGATTTGTAATATGCTTCTGCAACAGATTTAGATAGAGTTCTGATTCTCAGGATAAATCTCTGACGCTCAGTTACTGAAATAGCATGTCTTGCATCTAACAGATTGAAACAATGAGCTGCCTTTAGAATTCTTTCATATGCTGGTAGAGGAAGTGGCTTCTCCAGGTTTAGAAGATAGCTACTCTCTTTCTCCATCTGATCAAACATGCTGAATAAGAAATCAGTATCAGCGTGTTCGAAGTTGTAGGTAGACTGCTCTACTTCGTTCTGATGGAATACGTCACCGTAGGTAACATCACCGTTTGCTGTATGTGCCCAGATTAAGTCATAAACAGTCTTTTTCTTCTGGATGTACATTGCAAGACGCTCTAGACCATAGGTAAGCTCACCGGTAACAGGGAAACACTCTAGACCGCCAACCTGCTGGAAGTAGGTAAACTGTGAAACTTCCATACCGTTCAGCCAGATTTCCCAGCCAAGACCCCAGGCACCAAGAGTTGGGTTTTCCCAGTTGTCTTCTACGAAACGGATATCATTCTCGGTTGGATCAAAACCAAGTTCCTTTAGTGAGCCAAGATATAACTCCTGAATATTATCTGGAGATGGCTTAAGAATAACCTGGAACTGATAGTAGTGCTGAAGTCTGTTAGGGTTTTCTCCGTAACGACCGTCAGTTGGTCTTCTTGATGGCTGAACATATGCACATGAGATTGGCTCAGGACCAAGTGATCTTAAGAAAGTCATTGGGTGTGAAGTACCAGCACCGACTTCAAGATCGAATGGCTCTGCAATCATGCAGCCATGTCGCATCCAGTAATCTTGTAGTGTAAGAATTAAACCTTGGAATGTTTGAAGGTCATATTTGTTAGACATTTTTTTAACCTTGCGACGAATACAAAATAGATAAAGATCTATTCAAATAAAAAAAATAAAAAAAAGTTGGTACATTTTACCATTAAACCGCATCAGTTTGCGCCTTTATTGAGGAAAAATACCTATAAAAAGCAAGAAAAATGCAAAAAAGTTACAAAAGAGGAAATAAAAAGCAAAGTTAAATTATTGAATCTGTCGCTCGAAGATATACAAATGTTTAAGTATTAATTTGAGATAACTTCTATTTTTGACAATAAATGGAAAAATTTACATATAAATCAAATTAGAATAGAACTTGGTGGATTGAAAGAGTGAAGATAGGCTTATGTATTTTCTGTTGAATCTGTTTAGTGCGATCGCCCTTCTGGCATTTGGTGTCTACATGACCAAGAAAACTGTAATAAGTTCATGTGGCGCATCAATCGGTAATGTCTTAAGAAGTGTGGTTGATTCTAAATTCAAAGCTGTTCTGATTGGTCTGGGCACAACTATGCTTGTTCAGAGCAGTACTGCCACTTCACTTTTAGTATCCTCATTTCTGAAAAAGAATCTATTGTCACTGGGTATAGCACTTGCCATTATGCTTGGAGCAGATCTGGGCACCGCTATTATGGCTCGTGTTCTAACCTGTGATTTGTCAATTGTCTCTCCAATACTGCTGTCTTTAGGTATTTTCCTGTACCTTGGCTTTGCTGACAGAGTAAAGCTTCACCTAAGCGGCGGTATTATGCTCGGATTAGGATTAATCCTACTTGCACTAAGACTGATTGTTCAGACAACACAGACTGTAACCCATGCAGAGCTTACTGCTGTTCTGCTTAAATCTCTCACAGACGAGATTACCTTTGCTCTTATCCTGGGTATGATTCTGGCAGTAATCTGCTTTTCAAGTCTTGCTGCAGTGCTTCTGACATCTCTGTTATGCACAACAGGAGCCATTGAGATAAGCGGAGCTCTTGCTGTAGTTATCGGCGCTAATATCGGCTCATGTATTCTTGAAATTATCGGAGCTCTAAAGCAGGGTATAAGTGCTAAAAGAGTTATGTACGGTAATACCCTGTTCAAGATTATTATCGGTGTTGTTGCCCTCTGTCTTCTGAATCCAATAGAGAATGCAGAGAATGAAACAGCCTTCCCTTTATCTGAGTTTGTAATCTGGTTCCATGTGGTATTCAACGCTGTTATATGTATTTTCATGCTACCTTGCGTAGGACTCATGTCAAAGTTCCTCTATGCACTGATACCTGAACGTAAGGTTGAATACGATCCTAATATCCCGGAGCATCTTGATGTTGCCGCATATATTGACCCTAATCTGGCACTTGGTAATGCCGTAAGAGAAGTTCTGAGCCTTGGTGATTTTCTGCAGCAGATGTTCTCCAATCTTGGAAACAGTATCGCCTATAAGCCACAGGAAGGTGTCAGCAGCAATGACATGAAGAACAGAATCAGAGATATTGCAGGAAAGATCAGTGAATATCTTGCAGGAGTCAATTTTGATTCCAAAAAACAGCGCAGACGTATGAACCGCTGTCTGATCGCCTCCGCTGATGTAAGCGAATGCGCACATATCATCAACGGTATGATTAAGCGTCTTAACAAGGCTAACAGTACCTATCAGGCTTCATTCCTGCCGGAAATCAGAAATGAGCTTGGACGTATCTCAACTGAATGTTCAAGTGCTGTAAATCTTGCTGTAAATGCATTCTTCAGAAACGGAAAGGAAGAGAAACAGAATTACATCGAAAAGAAAAACCAGTGTTTAAAACTGATAACCAATTTCCATTCGAACTATATCGGTAAGACTCATCTTAACGCAGAACAGGATATGCGTTTCTTTATGATTCTGCTGGAAATACTGGAACAGTACAGACATATCTGTGTCATCTTTGATCCGCTGTTTCATAAGGGAGAGTTAAAGAATCAGGAGATTGAGATGAATCTTTCTGAGGATTAGACAAAGAATTATCCAACTTTTGACAAACATAAGGGGTATATTATGAAAAAACTAACTAAGCTACTGTGTGCGGCTACTCTGATAGGTGCGGCACTGAATGCATCAGCATGGGAACCAACCGGTGACGTTAAAGTAATCGTTGCATACAAGGCTGGCTCTGGTACTGATACAGGCGCTCGTGTATTAGCTTCAATGGCTGAAAAATACATCGGCAAGACCCTGATTATCAACAACATGCCTGGTGCTGACGGTAAGATTGGCTGGACCGCTCTGGTACAGTCAAAGGGTGATGGTCAGACAATCGGCTTTATTAACCTGCCTACCTTTACAACTCTGGCAACTCTTCCAAACGCTCCATTCAAGACCTCAGATGTTATCCCTGTATGTAACCATCTGACTGAAACCGGTGTTGTTGCTGTTAAGGCTGACAGCCCATACAAGACCTTAAAGGATTTAGTTGACGCTGCTAAGAAGAATCCTAACATCAGAGCATCAACCAACGGTGTAAAGGCATCAAATCACACTGCAGCTCAGCTTCTGGCTGCAAGTGCAGACTTCAAGTATAAGGCAATCCCTTACGGCGGTACTGCTGATCAGTTACTGGCTCTGCGTCAGAACGAGGTTGATTTCACCTGTGCCAAGGTTGCTGACGTAGCTCAGCTAATCAAGGGTGATGCACCTGAATTACGTGTTCTAGGTGTATTCTCTGAGAACAGATTAGAGTCTCTGCCTAATGTTCCTACTCTAGGTGAGTGCGGCTACTACAACAAGTGGTACGGCTCTGCACGTGGTATCGTTGTACCTAAGGGCACTCCAAAGGAGGTTGTTGATTTCTATGTTGACGCATTCAAGAAGACTGCAGAGGATCCTGCTGTGATCGAAGCTCACAAGAAGGCTGGTCTTGAGCTTGACTTCATGGATGACAAGGCTTTTGGAAATCTGATTTCTGAACAGGAAACCTTCTGTAAGGATGTCGTAACCAACCTGTACAAGTAAACAAACACAAATAATGCCGGATTTAATCCGGCATTTAACTTAGGAAATATATTGTGAAAAAATCTGATGTAGGCGTTGTAGTTTTTGTTTACGCTATCTGCCTGTTTTTTTATATATTCTTGCAGGAGCTTCCTCCTGAGGCTCAGACTTATCCTCTGTGTCTGATAAGTGGACTCTTTATTCTAAATACTCTCTTTTTAGTTCTGAATCTTATCAAGCTTAAGAAGACTGGAATGGAAAATGACCTGCATTCTGTATTTGAAGGCTTTCTGAAAAGTCAGTTCTTTACAGTGTTAGCTGCATGTGTGATCTATATTTTAGGTGTTTACTATATCGGTTTTTATATCACAAGCATTGCTTACCTGATTCTGATTATGTCATTCCTGAAAGTTCCTCTTAAGAATTCAGTACTGACTGTTTTTGTACTGGGCCTGGTGATTTACTTTGTTTTCACCATGTTCCTGAAGGTTCCTCTTCCTGTGGGTATAGTTTTTGAGTAAAAGAATATGGATACATTAGCTCTCATGGGAGAAGGCTTTATCCTGGCTCTTTCTCCTCTAAACATACTGCTGATGGTTTTAGCAACAGCCATCGGTGTTTCAATAGGATGTCTGCCTGGTCTTTCTGCTGCAATGGGTGTTGCCCTGCTGTTACCTGTAACCTTCGGTATGTCACCATCTACAGGTCTGATTGTTCTTGGAAGTATTTACTGCGGTGCTATTTTCGGCGGTTCCATCTCGGCAATTCTGATTCATACTCCTGGAACCCCGGCTTCAGCCGCAACCGCAATTGAAGGTTATCAGCTTACAATCAGAGGTAAGGCAGCAAAGGCTTTAACCGTAGCCTGCTTTGCTTCATTCTGCGGTGGTCTTCTAAGCTGTATTTCTCTTTATTTCTTCTCGCCTCTCCTGGCCACACTGGCCCTGCAGTTCAAGAGCCCTGAATACTTCTGGCTGTCTCTGTTCGGTCTGACCATCATTGCCGGTGTTGCTTCAAAATCAATGATCAAAGGTCTGATGTCAGGTGTGATTGGTCTTCTGATTTCAACCATCGGTATGGATCCAATGGAAGGTGTTGAAAGATTCATGTTCGGTATGAGTACCCTTTACAATGGAATTGATACCACCTGTGCTCTTATCGGTCTGTTCTCAATGTCTCAGATTCTGATCCTTGCAGAGAAGAGAATCAAGGAAAGAGCTGAATCTGCAAAGCTAAATGATAGATTAGGACTTTCATTTGCTGAGATTAAACGTCTGAGCCCAACCATTATCCGTTCATGGCTGATTGGTAATATCATCGGTATTCTTCCTGGTGCCGGCGCTTCAATTGCAAGCTTCATGGGTTACAACGAAGCTAGAAACTTCTCAAAGCATAAGGAGGAGTTTGGTAATGGTTCTATCGACGGTGTTGCAGGTTCCGAGGCTGCAAACAACGCTGTTACTGGCGGTTCTCTGATTCCAACACTGACTTTAGGTATTCCTGGTGAGTCAGTAACAGCTGTTTTAATGGGCGGTCTGATTATTCACGGTCTGCAGCCAGGACCTGAGCTATTTACCACATACGCTAACATGACCTATACCTTCTTTGCAGGATTCGTGATTATTCAGTTCATGATGCTGGCTATCGGTCTTTTAGGCTGTAAGGGCTTTGCTCAGATTGCAAAGCTGTCAGATGCGATTCTGATCCCTTCAATCTTTGTATTGTGCGTTGTTGGCTCTTATGCAATCCACAATAATCTGGTTGAGGTTTGTATTATGTTCCTGTTTGGTATCCTTGGATATCTTGCAAGAAAGTTTGATTTAAACCCAGCTGCAATTGTTCTAGGTCTGATCTTAGGCCCAATCGGTGAACGCGGTCTTCGCAGATCACTGATGCTGAATGATGGTGATCCATCAATTCTGTTCTCAACTCCATTATGCTGGATCCTGATTGTATTATGTGTTCTTGGTGTAATGTCTCCTGTTGTTATGTCAAAACTAGAGAAAAAGGTACAGAATCAGCAATAAACTTCTTAAAATACAGATATTTGTTTAATTGAATAAACATATAAAAATTTATTTAAATTAAGTGTTGTCAATATATTCAAATATCTGTATAATCTCTCCCCGTAGTGATGCTGGCATAGCTCAGTTGGTAGAGCACCTGTTTTGTAAACAGGGGGTCGTGGGTTCGAGACCTACTGCCAGCACCATTCAAATCCTCCCTTATTTCAAATCCCTTTTTAAGAAAATCATCAAATTTCATATTTGGGTTAACTGTTTCTGTTATATTCCAAAAAATTCCATATAATACAACTTAGTAATTAAAGTTTAATGTTTGAATTATAGATATTAATAAACCATTTTATTAATAGTATTTAATTCTGCATGTTTGGTCGAATATCTTAGATTTGGTACTGCCCTATGCCTGAACTGCCAGAAGTAGAAGTTACAAAACGCGGAATTGAAAAGCCTCTTTTAAACGCCATCATTTCCAGCATATATTTTGATGACAAATCTTTAAGACAGCCTTTTTCTCCTGATTTAAAGAAACTTGAAAAAGCAAAGGTTCTGAAAATAGAAAGAAGAGCCAAATATATTGTCATTACAACTTCAAATGGCTATCTGGTACTTCATTTAGGTATGACCGGTCATCTGAGAGTTCTTGAAGAGAAAACTCCGATGGATACCCATGACCATTTTGAAATAGGTCTGGAGTCTGGAGTATCAATCCGTTACAACGATATCAGACGCTTCGGACTGGTTCTGTACTTTGATAAGACACAGGACCCTTATAAGTGTGAGCCTTTAAAGTCGTTAGGACCTGAACCTTTTTCAGAGGAATTTACTTCAGAGTATCTTTATTCCCGTCTTCACAGACTTAAAAAGAGCATCAAGCAGGATCTGATGGATAACTCGATTGTAGTCGGAGTCGGTAATATCTACGCATCAGAGGTACTGTTTCTGACTAAAATCAGTCCACTTACCCCATCCAACAAGATAACCAAAAAGCAGTGTGATTCTCTGGTGGAGCAGATTCCATTACTTCTCAAAGAATCTATCAAGAAAGGCGGTACAACCATCAGGGATTTCTCCGGAGCAGATGGTAAGCTTGGCTATTTTGTGCAGAATCTTTATGTTTATGGTCATGAGGGAGAACCATGCAGAATCTGCGGTACCAAGATTGTAAGTACAGTGCAGGGACAGCGTTCAACCTTCTACTGCCCGCACTGTCAGAAATAGATCTATTTCTTCTGAGATATAATCAGATTGAAAACAGGCTCTGGTACCAGCTTGCTTATATCACCGCCGTGGATAAAGATTTCTCTTACCAGAGTTGAAGAAATGAATGAGTACTCTGATGCAGTCTGCAGGAATACAATTTCAAGCTCAGGTATATAGGCTTTGTACATGCCGGTAAGCTGGGCTTCATAATCGTAGTCAGTGGCGTTTCTAAGTCCGCGAACCAGAACATTGCACTGCTTTTCTTTAAGATAATCAATAAGTAATCCCTTAAATCCCTCAACTTCCACATTATTAAATTCGGATAAGGCATCCTTGGCAGAACAGATTCTTTCCTCAAGAGTCAGGAAGGTATGCTTTGATGGACTGTTGGCAACAGCAACAATTACCTTATCAAATAAGGCTGATGCGCGTTTTATGATATCAAGATGACCTTTGGTAAGCGGATCAAATGTTCCAGGAAATACAGCCAAATTACTCATAGCTTAATCTCTCGTTTTGTTTAATGGAGTCCTGCCCCATTAATATTATGTTAAATTTTGTTCTCTAGTTCAGCGAATAATCACTGCAGATTCTGTCAAAAGACTCAATCACATTACGGATATCAATGGCTTTCATTGCGTCCTTGTTCTTAACTCTGTATCTCCAGCCTGCATCCTTATCTCCAAGCTCAGCCGCTGCCATCTGTGCATAAACACTGACCTCATACTTTCTGAAGTTCCAGGCTCCGACTCTGTCCGGATTGTGGATAGCAAACAGACCGATAACAGGAATATTAAGGGATGAAGCAAGATGCATACTTGCGCTGTCTGGTGATATTACAACTGATGCAAGTGATATTACTGCAGCAAGAATTCTAAGAGAGGTTTTACTACAGAGGTTGGTACAGTTATCCTTGAGGTTATCAGCAATGCGGTTGCAAAGTTCAGTTTCAAGACTGCCCTTGCCTCCTACGATCACCACGTGAAAGCCTTTTTCTACGGCATACTGCCCTATCTGTGTGTAGCCTTCAGCTGTCCAGTTCTTTTCTGCCTTGGCAGAAGCAGGTGCTATGACCAGAATTTTTCTATCCTGAGGAATCAGCTCTTTTGCGGTACTGATTTCATCCTCTGTCAGATGATAGTTCCACTTAGGTTTAATTCCCTCAAAGCCTGCTGTTCTTGCAAATGAGATAAAGCCTGAAAGTACATGAGGAGTCTCTGGCTTATCAATTCTGCGGTTGATAAACAGACTCTGTCCCTCTCGGCTTCTCTCAGCGTCATATCCGAATCTGTCTGTAGCTTTAACAGCTGTAGACAGCAGTGATGCCTTAATTGATGTCTGCATGTTAAGCAGTGCATCGTATCTGTCTGTTTTCATTTCTTTTCTTAAGGACATGACAGACTTGAATAGTCCCTGTTTCTTGATTTCAACAGGAGCAAGTGGAACGATAGGTTCGCCGTCACTTACGAATAGAGATGAAAATCTTGAGTCGATAATCCATTTAAGTTTAACTTCTGGATAGTCTTCATGAATGGCATTGACGATGCCGAATGCATTAATGCAGTCACCTAAGGCTGTAAGTCTTAGAATACATACTGACTTGTTATCTGAATGTGTCACGCTGTTCCTCACTTTTGCCTCATTGTAACATCATTTTCTTAAAGGCATATATCGCGAAATCACAACGAAAGTTGTATTCTTGCAAAGAAAATAGTATTTTGAGATTCAAACTACAGGTATTTCTGGAACAAAAGTCGATGGAAAATATAAGAGTCATAAATTTTGGAAAGACAAAGTTCTTTATTAATGAAAGTCTGCCTTCAGATCAGGAGCTCTCATTTTATGAAAGCTTTTTTGATCGTGACTCAATAGAACGTTCCGAAGGTGTAACCTCAAGAGGTGGACGTGGACAGACTCTTCTATTTAAAAAAGACGGCAGAGATCTTGTATTAAGACACTACAAAAGAGGCGGTCTGTTTGGAAAGCTTGTCTCAGACAGCTTCTTTTTCTTTGAGCCTCATTCTCATCGTGCCTATGATGAATTTACTCTTCTAAATAAAATGCTTGAGATGAACCTTCCGGTTCCAAAGCCTGTGATTGCAAGAGAGATAAATAACGGTTTAGGTATTGTTCAGGATATAGTAATTGAAAGACTGAACGGGTATACAGATTTATCCTATGTGATAGCCAAAAGACATTTAAGCTCTGAGGAATTCACCTGTATCGGTCAGACTATCAGAAGATTTTTTGATAACAATATTCTGCATACTGATCTGAATATACGTAATATTCTTTTAGGACAGGATGGAAGTGTATGCGTCATTGACTTTGACAAGTGCTTCCATGTACAGCTGTCGTCTTCTGACAAGGAAGAAATGATAAACCGTCTTCTGCGTTCATTTAGAAAAGAATTAGCAATAAATTCAGAAAAAAAAGTGAATTTTAATGAGAGCGACTTTGAACTTTTAAAAAGAGAAGCTCTAAAAAATTAAACTTGTACAGTAATATAGTGTTGTATATTCTTTTTTCCGAATATGGGGCATTATATGGACAAGAAAATCGTCGTTATCGTAGATCATCCAAACTATAGCCAGTCTAATGTCAATCGAAGATTTTGTGATGAAATGCGTAAGTATCCTGATGAGATTCTTATCCATAATATTCAGAGTGTTTATCCAACAGGCTTCATTGATGCTTCAAAGGAACACTGTGTTCTTGAAAATAATGGCACCATAGTTCTTCAGTTCCCTTTCTACTGGTTTAACTGCCCTCCAAAGATGAAAGAATGGTTTGATAAGGTATTAACCTCAAACTGGGCCTTTAAAGAGGCTTATCACCTTGAGAACAAGAAGATCGGACTGTGTATTTCCTGTGGAAGTGAAGAGGCTGCTTATACAGCAACAGGAAGACATCATCGGAAGGTTGAGGATTATCTTTGCAATATCCTTCATGCTTTTGAGATGTGCCGTGTTAATTATATCGGCAGTTTCATTACCTATGGAATCAATGATACCGAGATTGTAACCGCCGATGTGATTGGTCAGAGAGCCAGAGAGTATATCGAGTGGCTTAAATCCATCGCTTCTTAATTCTTGAACAGCATCAGATCAAGCTGTTCGATAGTTCTGTTCAATGCTCCCTTGCCCTGCTGCTGTACGTCCAGGGCCATAACTCCTGTATTCTGAAGAAGATTCCTGTCGCCTAACAGTTTAACTATGTAAGCAGCAAGTTTCTCTTCATCCTCAGCGACAAAGCATCCGCCGGTATCTAAAAGCTTCTCGAACTGTTCCTCAAAGTTTCTGTATATAGGACCGGTCAGAAGAGGCAGACTGAAATAGGCTGGCTCCAGAGGATTATGTCCGCCGATATCAACAAAGCTTCCTCCCATGAAGATAAGATCGCAAAGACCAAAGTAGGTTTCAATCTCACCCATGGTGTCACCGACCATAACATCAGCGTTGAACAGGGTAATACTCTTAAGCTCACTCTTAAGTGAGAAGGATATGCCTTTTTCCTGAAGATAGCTGCAGACACTGTCGGTAACTGTCTGATGTCTTGGTACAAAGACCATCTTCAGATCTGGTAATTTCTTTTTAGCCTCAATATAGGCATTAACAACGGCTTCTTCCTCGCCATCATGGATACTGATAGCACCAAACACATTGTTACTTAGGATCTGACGCTTGATCTTCTTGGAATCCTCAAACATTTTCTCTCTTGGCTTCAGATCATATTTGATGTTTCCGGTAACCACTGTATTTGCAGCAGGAACACCGATTTTCTCAAATCTGCCCTTATCAGCATAGGAGATACACATTACCTTGCTCAGCTTTGAACCGATAAGATCTCTTATGATATTTGGGTATTTAAGATATTTCTGACAGTTCTTCTCCTGCATTCTGGCGTTGATAATCATAACCGGACACTTTCTTTTTGCTGCTGTATCCAGCATGTTTGGCCAGAGCTCGGTATCAATGATAATCAGTGCCTCAGGATTGAAGTGCTTAAAGAAGCGTGAGACAGCCAGCGGACTGTCCAGAGGAGAAAACTTAACCAGTACGTTATCAAGTGAAGATGCGGCCTTTGCACCTGTGGTTGTCATGGTTGTGATGACAATTCTGTCGTTTGGATGATTTCTTTTGAACTCAACAATAAATGGCTTGAGCGCGTTAATCTCTCCAACAGATGCACCATGAAACCAGATACAGCTTTTCTCTGTTTCCCTGTAATATCCTAAAAGTTCGAAAATTCTTCTGCCATATGGAGGATCTCTGCGCTTTTTATATGCCAGAAATGCTGCTCCCAGAGGAGCTATCAGCAGTGTGACAAACTTATACAGATAAAGGGCAAATCGTGATGTTAATTTCATACAAGCAGTATCTTAGTGTTTTAGTAAAAGCGTTATCTATTTGTTTTTTAAATTGAAACCAGCTGCTCAAGCTTATCAATCACCATCTGTGGGGTAAGCTTCTTCAGGCAGGCATAGGTTTCAAACTTACAGGTTCTCTTAAAGCATGGATGACATGGTTCATCTGACTCCACACATATAGCCTTGTCAGACAGAGGTGGAGTGTAATTGGTTGATGTTGAACCGAAAATACATACCTGAGGAATATCTGCTGCAGCCACAGTATGCATCAGACCTGAGTCATTACATACGGCAGCAGTTGAGCTTCCAACGATATCAAGAGCCTCGGTAAGATTGGTCTTGCCTGCAATATCGGTAAAGAATGGCCTGGTATCCTCTGACAGATTCTCATAGATTTTAGCAACAGTAGGGATATCCTTTTTCGAACCGATACCGATTACTCTGCCGCCTTTTTTAATCCACCACATTGATATTTCAGCAAAATATTCAACGGGCCATAGCTTTGATGGTCCGTAGTTGGCACCGCAGCCTAAAATCAGGTTCTTCTTTGAAAAATCAAGGCCAAGCTCTGATGCTCTTTTCTCATCAAGGGCACGGGTTTCAAGCTTAGGATAGGCAAAAGCAGGTAAATCCTTTGCTGTCTTTACTGTGTTTTTATCAAAGGCAAGGGCAACATAACGCTGAACCATCAGAGGAAAGTCCTGCTTGTTGCAGCGCATGTTGTTGATAAGAATATATCTGGATTCTCCCTTAAAGCCACGTCTGTCAGGGATCTTTGCAAAGAAGCCTACGAAAGCAGACTTAAGTGAATTTGGAAGAATAAAAACTGAATCGTAGTGTGTATCGCGGAACTTTTTACCTTCAGCATATCTCTGTTTGAGGTTGAAGGCTCCGTGTTCAAACGGATTGATGAATTTTCCTGAAAGCTCAGGCATTCTGTCCAGTATAGGCATGGTGTAGGCAGGAGCGTAGATATCAATGATACACTCAGGATCCTGCTGTTTTAGAACTTTATACAGGCTCTGAGACATAATCAGATCTCCAAGCCATGAAGGTGAAATAATCAGATACTTTTTGTGGGTGTTTAAAGTCATAATTCGCTTTATTTACTGCTTAACTATATGTTTCTTAAGCAATATATATCCTATAACTGGTGGTCGCTTTCACATAGGGCCAGGCCTTTGTGAAAATAAAAAATTGTTTTTTATGGGGCGGGAAAGTCTGTTTTCGCCCATCTCTTT
The DNA here is from genome assembly GCA_045634805.1 of Succinivibrio sp. GTDB lineage: Bacteria > Pseudomonadota > Gammaproteobacteria > Enterobacterales > Succinivibrionaceae > Succinivibrio. Next base: position 14,761 of record JAZRAY010000194.1, read on the forward strand.
CTATTGTAGCGTATGTTTGCTGTTTACATCAGGATTTTTAAGTGCACTTCTGCATTGTTTATCTTTATTAATTAAATTGAACAATGTGTTTTCTATCTTTGTTGCTTTATAATGTTCGTATCTATTAAGTTTTAAGGAATTATTATGATTATCGTAACTGGTGGATGCGGCTTTATTGGCTCAAATATCGTAAAACATTTAAATGATCGTGGTATCAAGGATATTCTGGTTGTTGATAACTTAACCAACGGCCATAAATTCATGAATCTTACCGATCTTGATATTGCTGACTACATGGACAAAGAAGACTTCATGAAGTTGGTTTTAGACGAGAAGGCATTTGATTCCAAATACGGATGCAAGAACATTCAGGCTATTTTCCATGAGGGTGCATGCTCTGCTACCACCGAGTGGAACGGTAAGTACATCATGAAGAATAACTATGAGTACACTGTAAACCTGTTTGAGTTTGCTACTGCACATAGAATTCCTTTCTTCTTTGCATCATCTGCATCAACTTACGGTGATGGCAATGTATTCGTTGAGGACAGAAGCAATGAAGGTCCTCTGAATGTATACGGCTACTCTAAGTTCCTGTTTGATGAATATGTAAGAGCAAGACTTCCAAAGATTAATTCTCAGGTTGTTGGTCTTCGTTACTTCAATGTATACGGTCCACGTGAGAGCCACAAGGGTTCAATGGCATCAGTAGCCTTCCATCTGAACAATCAGATGCTTGCAGGCGAGAATCCAAAACTGTTTGAGGGTATCGACGGCTACGAGAACGGCGGTCAGTTACGTGATTTCGTTTATGTTGGTGACGTTGCAGAAGTTAACCTGTGGTTCTTTGAGCACAAAGGTCCATCAGGAATCTATAACTGCGGTACCGGCAGAGCTGAGCCATTCCTGAATATTGCCAAGGCTGTTATCAAGCACCATGGTCACGGTGAAATTGAATTCATTCCATTCCCAGAGCATCTGAAGGGACACTATCAGAGCTTTACTCAGGCTGATTTAACCAAGCTGCGTAATGCTGGCTGTGATATCGAGTTCAAGACTGTTGCCCAGGGTGTAGCTGAGTACCTCAAATGGCTGAATTCGAAATAGTTGACGATTTTACCTATGAAGTCTGCCTTCTTCCAAGGGAGAAGGCATTAGGTTTCGTAGACCATTTAAATTCTATTGGTATCAAAGCCAAACTAAAGGAAAGCTACTCTGGTCATTATGGTGTGTTCGTAACCAACGAACTTGATATGGCCAGGGCCAAAAGAGAGGTTTTAAGATTTGCAGGCTCTCCTTTTGACAGTTCATTTACCAAAGCTTCATGGGAGAAGGGTAATACTGTCAGAAACGTAAAGGAGATTAAATCCTCGCTGTATCTTCCAATGTCTTTTGACATTACTTCCCTGACTACCATAGTTGAGCTTATCTGTATTGCTCTGTACGCAGTTTCTCTGTTCAATGAGGACTGGGTAATTCAGACCTTTGCGCTGTCCAGACAGGAAGTATTCAGTTCTGTTACTGATTATTACCGTCTTTTAACACCGGCCTTTGTACATTTCGGCTTTATGCACATTGCCTTTAACCTGGTAATGTTCGAGGCTTTAGGTCGTCCGATTGAGAAGACCTTCGGAAAGAGCAAACTGTTCTCTCTGATTATCAGTATTGCCCTGCTTTCAAATGTCCTTCAGTACTGCTTTATGACTGATAATTATGGATATTTTGGCGGACTGTCAGGTGTTGTCTATGGAATTATCGGATACTGCGGTGTACTGTCCAAACGAGAAGATCTTCCAGACTCCTTCATGATTCCAAGAGGTCTTTTAACAGTAAGTATCGTCTTTATTCTTTTAGGATTCCTGTTCAGCGGAATTGCCAATCTGTGTCACCTGGGCGGTGTTGTGATTGGTATTCTCTGGGGACTTTACGATCTGAAAAAGAAGAATCTTTTCAACTAATCCTTCATATGGTTTTCCTGTAAAAAAGGAAAGCCATAAGTTCCCTACATTTCCTTTACAGAGCAGGCTCTGACCATAAATCAGATTTTGGCGCAAAGAAATACACAAAGAGAGCAGACAGAAGTGTTTTCTCTCTTGGTGACCGATACACTTTCTAAGTGGATAGTGTAGAAGCTTTCTTCAGGACAAAAAAAACGGGGCATATGCCCCGTCTTCTCAGAATAACCCTGGATTATTCTTCATCTAACTTAACGATTGACTTACCGGTCATCTCTGCAGGAATTTCCATTCCCTTCAGATATAGCATGGTAGGAGCGATGTCAGATAGTCTGCCGTCCTTACGCATGGTTGCCTTTCTGCCGTAGTAAATGAATGGAACTGGCAGATTGGTGTGAGCGGTGTAAGGAATGTTCTTCTCAAGATCCTTCATTCTCTCACAGTTACCGTGGTCAGCAGTGATTAAGCACTCACCGTCAACCTTCTTTAATGACTCGATAACACGACCGATGCAGCTGTCAACAGCCTCAACGGCCTTAACAGCGGCTTCAAATACACCAGTGTGACCAACCATATCACCGTTAGGATAGTTACAGATGATCATGTCGTACTTGCCTGACTCAATAGCCTCACACAGCTTGTCGGTAAGTTCCTTTGAGCTCATTTCTGGCTGCAGGTCATAGGTAGCAACCTTAGGGCTCTGGATAAGAATTCTGTCTTCGCCTGGGAATACAGTCTCAACACCACCGTTGAAGAAGAAGGTTACGTGTGCATACTTCTCAGTCTCAGAAATACGTAGCTGAGTCATGCCCTTCTTAGATAGCCACTCACCTAGGGTGTTGGTTAAATCTGCTGGTGGGAATGCACATGCAGTCTTGATGTCTGCAGCGTACTGGGTAAGCATTACAAAGCTTGCCAGTTTAGGTGTAACTTCACGCTTGAAGCCGTCGAAGTCAGCGTTTACGAATGAACGGGTAATCTGACGAGCGCGGTCTGCACGGAAGTTCATGAAAATCAGTGAATCGCCGTCGGTTAGAGGAGCCTTGTCGCCGATTACAGATGCCTTGATGAACTCATCGTTCTCATCGCGGTCATAAGCAGCCTGGATTGCAGCCTCAGCTGAATCGAAAGCACCGAACTCGCTCTTGCCCTGGGTTAGCAGATCATAAGCCTGCTGTACACGATCCCAGCGGTTGTCTCTATCCATTGCGTAGTAACGGCCAACGATTGTTGCAACTTTACCTACACCAACTTCCTTGAATGTGTTTTCGATAACCTTTACGTACTCTAAAGCTGAACGTGGAGCAACGTCACGTCCGTCAGTGAATGCGTGGAAGTAGATCTTCTTGGCGCCACGCTTTGCTGCCAGCTTGATCATAGCAACAATGTGGTCCTGGTGAGAGTGAACACCACCTGGTGACATCAGACCCATGATGTGAACTGCTTTGTCAGCCTTAACTGCTGCATCAACTGCTTCACATAGTGTCTTGTTCTCAAAAAAATCACCGTCAGCGATAGCCTTACCGATTCTGGTTAATTCCTGATAAACGATACGGCCTGCACCGATGTTGGTATGACCAACTTCTGAGTTACCCATCTGACCGTCAGGTAGACCTACATCGATACCTGAAGCCTGAATGTCAGTATTTGCATAGTTAGCAACCAGGCTGTCTAGAACTGGAGTCTTACCTGCTTCAACTGCGTTAAACTCTTTAACTGGATTATCTCCCCAACCATCCATGATAATCAGGGCAAGTGGTTTCTTGTTTGCCATACTTTACTTCTCTTTTTAAAAATAATCATGTTCTGCTGAAACAGCCTAACACGACAGGTTACAAAACTTATGTTATTTTAGCGTGTTTTAGTGAATTTTTAACGTCTTTTAGATAAATATTCTTATTAATTGAAAATTAAGCGCAAAAATGAAAGAAAAGTCTTAATAATTAGTAAGTTAAATTAAGTAAATAATATGATGCAGAGATGATTTTACGCATAATATAAAAACAAATGTGTTTAAAAGAGTAAACGACCTTATAGTCTGCGGTTCTAAATGTGATTAAGGTGTTTTTTGCGTCGCTTTAAATATGGTAAAATCGGGAATTAAATTTTTTTATTAAACAAAAAAGAGGTGTTGTTGTGGGAGATTTTTTCTCATCTGTTGATTTTCAGGAACTTTTAGCTTTCGCCGAGCGTCACACCTTGATGGTTTTTGTATTTATCGCTGTTTTAGCAGGATTAATCTATACCCAGGTTCGCATCATGCTTGCAAACATCAAGAAGTTAAATTCAAATGTTGCAACTGCGATGATTAATCATGAGAACGGTGTTTATGTTGATGTAAGACCTGCAAGTCTGTTCACAAAAGGTCACATCGCAGGTGCAGTTAACATTGTGCTTGTTGACATCAAACAGGGTAAATTAAACCGTATTGAAAGCTACAAAGACAAGCCTGTAATTCTTGTTGGCAAAGACAAGATGGATTCAGACTGTTTCAATGCAGCTGTTTCATTAAAGAAGCAGGGATATACCAAGGTTTATTCATTAGAAGGCGGTATTGCTCAGTGGGCAATGGACAACCTTCCATTATCAACTAAAAACTAATAACTAATTCATAAGGAAATAAAAATGTCAGATAACGCTACTTCACAGCAGAATCAGCCAGCTTTTGATATTCTGCGCTTATATTCAAAGGACTGCTCTCTAGAGACTCCTAATATTCCTCAGATCTTCTCAAAAGAGTGGAAGCCAGAGATTAAGATTGATTTCGAGGCCAAGCCTCTTAAACTGAATGACGAAACCTACGAGGTTGATTTAAGAGTAACCGCTACCTGCAAGATTGGTGAAGACGTTGCTTTTATCTGTGAAGTTCATCAGGCAGGTTTATTCCTGATCAAGAATGTTGATGAGGCTACCTTAGATTATCTTCTAAGCGGTGTTGCTCCAAATATCCTGTTCCCATATGCTCGTGAGCATATCTCTACACTGGTAAACAAGGCAACCTTCCCTCCATTAACTCTACGTCCAATTAACTTTGAGGCTATGTACCGTTCACGTCAGCAGGAAGCTGCTGCAAAGTCAGACGTAGCTAACGGTGCTGACTCAGAACAGGCTCCTCAAGCTTAATTACTATGAGTAGTTTTAAGAGCGTTTTAGGTGTTATAGGTGCTGGTTCCTACGGAACCGCACTTGCACAGTCTACAGCATCAAAGGGACTGCCTGTGATGCTGTGGTGCAGAAACCCTGAGACCGCAAAACTTCTTCAGTCCTCAAGAGAAAACTCTAAATATCTTCCTGGCATCAGATTTGAAGAAACACTGACCGTTACCTCATCATTAGAAGAGGTTATGGCAAACTGCAGAGATATTCTGGTGGTTGTTCCATCTCATACCTTTGCTGATGTGTTAACCAAGATAAAAAAGTATCTGACTCCAAATCATAGAATTGCCTGGGCTACAAAGGGCATGGATCTGGATACAGGCAAGCTTTTAAGTGAGGTTGCCACAGATGTTCTTGGATCAGATGTTCCTATGGCAGCTCTTTCAGGACCAACCTTTGCAGTTGAGCTTGCAAAAGGTTTACCTACCGCAATTGCCGTTGCCGGAACCAACAGTGATTTTATAAAAGATTTCATTGAGCTAATGCATACCAAGACCTTCAGAATCTATGAGAATTCTGATCTTCAGGGAATGCAGCTTGGCGGTGCTATCAAGAACGTTATTGCTATTGGAGCAGGTCTTTCCGATGGACTTGGTTTTGGCGCCAATGCCAGAACAGCTCTGATATCAAGAGGTCTTGCCGAGATGACAAGACTTGGTCTTGCCTTTGGTGCAACCGAGAAATCTTTTATGGGATTGTCAGGCCTTGGAGATCTTATCCTAACCTGTACTGATAACCAGTCCAGAAACAGAAGATTCGGCTTCTTTTTAGGACAGGGCTTAAGCTGTCAGGAGGCCTTAGATAAGATTGGTCAGGTTGTCGAAGGCTATACCATGAGTAAGGTTGTTCGCAATCTGTGTGATAAGACCGGTGTTCAGATGCCTATCTGTCATGAGGTATATGAAATCATATACAATGGCAAATCAGGTCTGGATGCGGCCATGTCCTTACTAGGACGTTCTCTTAAATCAGAATAGTTAATGCCTCATCTGAGGCATTATTTATATCTGCATACCTTATCTTCCTTTATCTGAATCTATTGGAATCCAGATTTTCTTTCCTGATACGCAGATGTCTGAATAGACAATATGAAACGACCTCCGCGAATGTAACTTCGTGGATTTACCGTGTAAACTGTAGATGTTGAAAATTAACAGATACGGATTTACCGCATACATAGGAAGGTCGTTTCAATGAATAAGATAATATATATTGGCATGGATGTCCACTCTTCAAACTTTACTTTATGTTCTTTTGAACCAGGATATGGTTTAACTGAGGATAAAATATTTGGAAAAGTGTGAATAAATAGTGGAATTGTAATGTAGAGAGCTATCATAAGATAGCTTCATAAAGAGATTGAGTTAAGATGCCTTAACTCGGATGTAGTTATAGTGTTCACCGCCTAAATCACAGAAATGACGGTTGTAGTTCAATG